>JAAYFS010000043.1 GCA_012728115.1 Bacillota bacterium
AATACAGCACCAGCATTCTTTATTTTACCGAGAACAGCCCAGGGGTCTTTTACCATCAATTCTAAATGCTCTGCTGCAAAAATATTGGTTAATTCGATCGCTTCATCCATATCCTTAGCTACTACCAGTAAACCCCATCGTTCCAAGGAGATTTTAGCAATTTCTTTGGTGGAAAGCTGCTCAACTTGTTTCTCTAACTCAGCGGCCACTTCATTAGCTAGACGTTCACTAGTTGTAATCAGACAGGAGGCAGCTTCCCAGTCATGTTCCGCTTGTGACAAAAGATCAGCTGCTATGTATTGTGCCGAAGCAGTTTCATCGGCTAACACCAAAATTTCACTCGGTCCAGCTAAGGACTCAATTCCAACTCGTCCATAAACCATCTTCTTAGCCAAAGTAACATAGAGATTACCTGGACCAACAACTTTATCCACTTGCGGTATCGTTTCTGTCCCGTAGGCTAACGCAGCGATCGCTTGCGCCCCTCCCGCTTTGAGAATTTTGGTCACTCCACAACGTTGAGCAGCAACTAAAAGGTGAGGATCCACTTTTCCGTCTCTCAATGGTGTCGCCATCCAGATCTCATTTACCCCAGCTACACGTGCTGGAATTGCACTCATCACAACTGTGGAGATCAAAGGAGCATTTCCACCAGGAACATAGATACCAACCTTATCTAACGGAATTACTCTTTGTCCAAGGATATTTCCATCAGAATCGGTTGAAAACCAACTATTGGTTAGTTGTTTTTCATGGAAGGTACGCACGTTTTCAATCGCAACCTGCAGTGATTCCAAAAACTCCTTAGAAACTCTTTCTTCTGCTTGCTTAATCTCCTCAGTACTGACTAATAACTCATCTTGACTCAACTTCTGACCGTCGATTTTTTCAATATAATTTAGTAAGGCCTTGTCACCATCCTTTTTTACATCTTGAAGAATCCGTTCAACAGATTCCACAGGAGTAAGAGCCTCATTGAAAATTTGTTTGGTACGTTCGCTTGCGTGTGAGGAGACTTCTACCTCGTCCAAGTGTGGTCGTCTTAATAAGCTTCTAACTTCGTCCAAACTTGAATATTCACTAGTTTTCACGATTCTCATTTAATGGCCTCCTCAATTTTTTGAACAAGACTATTGATCTGCTCAGTTTTTATTTTATAGCTCACTCTATTAGCAATTAATCGGCTTGTACTCTCCATAATTGTCGTTATCGGTTGCAATCCGTTTTCGATCAACGTTCTACCCGTTTCAGTAATATCAACGATTGCATCCGATAAACCTACTAATGGACCTAACTCGATCGATCCATTGAGCGGTATCACTTCCACTTGGATCCCATGGCGGTTAAAGAATTCAGTTGCAATACGGGGATACTTACTAGCCACCCGGCTATTAAAGTCTAGTTCTCGAATATCATTTATCCCTAGACTCATAGGTACCGCAACCACCATTTTGCATCTACCATAGTTTAAATCTACTAACTCTGCAACATCTTTATTGGCTTCAATTAAGGTGTCCTTACCAACTACTCCTAGATCAGCAGCACCGTATTCCACAAAAGTTGGGACATCAGCTGGTTTTGCTAGAACAAAACGGATGCCTTCTGGGCATTCGATCACTAGTTTTCGGCTATCTACGTCGAGCGAGTCACACTTAAGTACATTGGCTTCTCTCAGGATAGTTAGGAATGAGCTAAACAATCTACCCTTGGCAACTGCAATACTTAACATTGCGCTTCGCCCCCTTCTATTGAAATACATTGTTCGGCACCGTTTGCGAAAACCATGATCTTTTTGATACCCTTAGCCTTGGCATATTCTGTAGCTTGTTCTAGGGAGAAGTTTAACACATCCCATTCAACGATAACTCCCTTATTTCTTTGTTCTGCTACGTATTGTGCTGCTCTTAAACGATCGGGCCCAATAACCAGTATTTCAGTTTTTATTAGTTCTGGTTTATGCCCTTGGCGTTCAAGCACTAACATTAAACGCTCTAATCCCATAGCAAAGCCAGTCGCAAAGTTTTTGTATTCGCTACTTACATTAAGATTGTCATACCTTCCCCCAGTACAGAGGGTAAAACCTAGATTCGGAGCATAGCCTTCTAAAACCATCCCAGTATAGTAGTCGAGTGATTTTACCATGCTTAAGTCGATATAAACATACTCGCTAACATTGTAGGATTCCAGTAATTCATAAATCGCTTTGATATTCTCAAGAGCAGCGAGCGAAACATCATTCTCTACTAAGGAAGCGGCGACATCAAGGATTTCGGATCTACCCCGCAGTCTTGGTAACTCCATAAGCACCTTTTTGGTACCTGGCTTGAGATCACTTTGGTTGATCACGTTTCGTAAACCAACAAAGTCCTTCCTTAACAGAGCATTACGAATATCTGCCTTTGTTTTAGAATTGACGCAGCCATTCATTATTCCATTAAAGAAATCTACCTGCCCAATATCCAATTGAAAATCAAGAACACCAACTGTTTTAAACAATTCGATCGCTAAAGCCACTACCTCGGCATCCGCATAGGCACTATCACTACCGATCAATTCTACTCCCGCTTGGTAGAATTCTCTTTGCCGCCCTACTTGAACATCGTCATGACGAAAAACATTTAAAAGGTAAAAAAACCTCAATGGTTTCAGTTCATTAATGAAACGAGTCGTTACCATGCGGGCGATCGGGGTAGTGATATCTGGTCTAAGTGCGAGTAACTGACCTTCTTGATCAAGAAACTTATACGTTTGTTCGGAACTAGTTGACCCGATATTAAGGGTCTCAAAGAATTCAAAAGTTGGGGTTATCACTTCCTGATAGCCCCAGCGAACAAATGCTTTTCTAATTCTTTGTTCTAACAAGTATTTCCAATATGCATCCTCTGGTAAGAAGTCCTTAACTCCACGAGGAGTGTAGAGTTTCATTTTCTGCTCCCCCTACTCCCATTCGATCGTTGCGGGTGGTTTAGAACTAATATCATAGACCACTCGGTTAACACCTTTAACTTCATGCATTACTCTCCGACTAATACTATCTAAAACTTCATAAGGCATCTTAAACCATTGGGCAGTCATAGCGTCTTCGCTGGTAACTGCTCTAACTGCAACTACATAATCATAAGTTCGCTCATCATCTAAAACACCAACTGTCCGGGCATTGGTTAAGACCCCAAAGGCCTGCCAAATCTGGCGATAAAGACCTGCTTTCTTAATTTCTTCGATGATAATCGCATCCACTTCGCGTAAGATCTCTAGTTTAGTAAAATCGATCTCACCAAGGATCCGAATAGCTAAACCTGGACCAGGAAATGGATGGCGCCATACAATCTCTTCAGGAAGTCCTAATTCCTGTGCTAGAATCCGAACCTCGTCTTTAAAGAGGCTCTTTAGTGGCTCGACTAATTCAAGTTCCATGTCTTCCGGTAATCCACCAACATTATGGTGTGACTTAATCACTCCTTTTTGGGAAGTACCGCTTTCGACAATATCTGCGTATAAGGTTCCTTGCACCAAGAACTTCGCATCTCCAATTTTCGCAGCTTCTTCCTCGAATACGCGCACAAACTCATTTCCAATTATCTTACGCTTCTGCTCTGGATCCGTAATTCCTGCAATCTTTTTCACAAATCTTTCTCTGGCATCGATGTGAATCAAATTCATTTTGAGTTGTTTTTGAAAGGTCTCGATGATCTGCTCCGTTTCACCTTTACGCATGAAACCATGGTCAACATAAATACAAGTCAATTGATCACCGATAGCTTGATGCACTAGCGCTGCTGCTACAGCAGAGTCAATTCCGCCACTAAGCCCACAGATTGCTCTACCATTGCCCACTTGTTCTTTAATCTCATGAACAGCAGATTTTATAAAGGACTTCATTGTCCAATTCGTTTCGCAGTTACACACATCAATCAAGAAGTTCTTCAGAACCCCTGGATCTGGATTTTCTGGTACTGTTTGCGGTGCGCAATCTACACCAATTCCCAAAACAGGGATATCTAGTTGAAAAATTTCTGAATTAACCTTGGAAGCCTGATCTCCCACAAGGATAATTCCCGCGGGCTCGATACTTTTTACGCTGCTTATGGATAGATCGCAGGGATGAATTTCGCAAAATACGTTAAAATCGCGAATTTGTCGGGCGATCGAGAGACTATCTCCTGAACCACAATCGAGAATGAGGATTGTTTGGTGTTTCAAAACTATAGATACCTCCTACGTTCCTTTGATATTAAGCTTCTTTTCTTCGCCACTAATCCAAAGGATTCCTTTATTCTGTATGTTAAAGAAAAGGAAAAGCCCTGCGAACCGCAGGGCTATACTATCCACTAGTTTTTACAATATTCTCTTACATCATACCAGACATTCCGCCGCCCATAGCTGCTGCATTAGCCAAATCGTTGTCTTTTTCAGGTTTATCAGCAATTAATGCTTCGGTTGTGAGTAACATAGCAGCGATGGACGCAGCATTTTGTAATGCGCTTCTGGTTACTTTTGCTGGGTCAATAATACCCTTTTCAACCATGTTAACGTATTCGCCACTTACAGCATCATAACCGATACCGAATTCAGCTGCCTTAACCTTTTCAACAACGATTGCTCCTTCTTCACCAGCGTTTTGAGCGATCATTTTGAGAGGTTCTTCTAAAGCACGACGTACAATGTCAACACCTGTCTTAACATCGCCTTCAGCTTCAATCGCTTCTAAGGAACTGATAGTATCGATTAAAGCTGTTCCACCACCAGAGACGATACCTTCTTCGACTGCAGCTCTGGTAGCTGATAAAGCGTCTTCAATTCTTGTTTTCTTTTCTTTTAATTCAGTTTCGGTAGCTGCACCGACTTGAATTACCGCTACTCCGCCAGCCAATTTAGCTAAGCGCTCTTGTAATTTCTCACGATCGTAATCGGAAGTGGTTTCTTCAATTTCAGCACGAATTTGGTTAATCCGACCAGTAATGCTTTCTTGTGAACCTTTACCGTCAACGATTGTGGTTTCTTCCTTGGTTACTCTCACTTGACGAGCTTGACCAAGCATATCAAGGGTGGTATTTTCAAGTTTTAGACCTACGTCTTCTGAAATTACTTGTCCGCCAGTAACTACAGCAATGTCGCTTAACATAGCTTTACGACGATCACCAAAACCAGGTGCTTTAACAGCTACTACGTTGAGAGTACCACGGAGTTTGTTCACAACGAGAGTAGCTAGTGCTTCGCCTTCTACATCCTCAGCAATGATTACTAAAGGTTTATTAACTTGGATGATTTTCTCAAGAATAGGTACGATATCATTAACAGCACTGATCTTACGATCGGTAATGAGAATGAATGGCTCGTCGAAAACAGCTTCCATTCTTTCACTATCAGTGATCATGTAAGGAGATACATAACCACGATCAAATTGCATACCCTCTACAACTTCGAGAGTGGTTCCGATTGTGTTGGATTCTTCTACAGTAATCACACCATCTTTACCCACTTTTTCCATAGCTTCAGCGATTAAGTCACCGATCTCTTTATCATCAGCTGAGATCGAAGCAACTTGGGCAATCGCTTCCTTGGTTTCGATAGGCTTTGCAACCTCTTGAATTTTATTAACCGCTGTTTGAGTTGCTAACTCAATACCTTTCTTTAAAAACATTGGATTAGCACCAGCAGCAACGTTCTTTAAACCTTCACGAATAATTGCTTGGGCTAGTACAGTTGCGGTGGTTGTTCCATCACCAGCGACATCGTTGGTTTTGGTTGCAACCTCTTTAACTAATTGCGCACCCATGTTTTCAAATGGGTCTTCTAACTCGATCTCTCGAGCTATTGTAACACCATCGTTTGTGATGGTGGGGGAACCATATTTCTTTTCCAACACTACATTACGACCTTTTGGTCCTAATGTTACTTTCACCGCACTTGTTAAGGTATTAACGCCCTTCTCAAGCTTTTTACGTGCATCTTCACTAAATAGTAAATCTTTAGCCATGTTTCCCACCTTCCTTTATGTAAGTTTTATTCTACAATCGCTAAGATATCTGTTTCTTTCAGAATCAAGTATTCTTCTCCTTGGTATTTAACCTCTGTTCCACCATATTTAGCAAAAATAACGGTATTTCCCTCTTTTACTTGCATTGGGATAACCTTGCCATCGTCAGCATAACGACCTGGTCCTACAGCAACAACTTTACCTTGTTGAGGTTTCTCCTTTGCAGTATCTGGTAATACAATACCACTAGCTGTTTTTTCCTCAGCTTCGAGTACTTTAACAACTACTCGATCACTTAATGGTTTTAGACTCACTGATGAAAACCTCCTTTGTTTTTCATTCTGTGTTTTTTCGTTGACATTTTGTTATTAGCACTCTTTGGTGGTGAGTGCTAAACCCATTAACTATAATATATAACCAATTTCTGAAATGCAAATTCCATAAAAAGTTGGTTATGGGAATTTAATGCCATTTTTCTTTATTTTTCTTTAGATATCGCTATCTTACTCACTAAACTATTGTTTATCTTCTAGTTTTAGCGCGGGGAAGGCATTTAGGTCCCAAGCGCTTCTCTCTCCCCTCAAATAGCGAAAGTATCCCGCACTTGCAATCATCGCGGCATTATCAGTACAAAGGATGGACGGTGGAAAAAGAACAGTAAGACCTAGCTCCTTCACTCGTTCTTGGAGATGAGTCCGTAACCCACTATTGGCAGCCACCCCTCCCGAAACGATCACACATTTAACTTGCTTTTCTTTGGCAGCTTCTAACAGCTTTGTTGATAACACATCGACAATGGCCCATTGGAAACTAGCAGCAAAATCCTCTAAATTTATTTCTTCATTTCTCTGTTTCATCTGATTGAGGAAGTTTAGCGCTGCTGTTTTTAAACCACTAAAGCTAAAATCGTAATTTCCAGGTTCCGCTAAGCCACGCGGAAATTTGATCGCATTTTTGTTCCCTTGTTTGGCTAGTTTGTCTATCTGAGGTCCACCTGGATAAGGAAGACCGAGGACTCGTCCAATTTTGTCGAATGCTTCCCCAGCTGCATCATCCCGAGTTCTGCCAAGGATTTCGTAGTGTCCGAACTCTGGAATATGTAATAGGTCCGTATGACCACCAGAGACTGTTAAACAAACAAATGGTGGCTCGAGCTCAGGATTTGCTAAGAAATTAGCGTAAATATGACCTTCAATATGGTTTACTCCAACTAATGGTTTATTAATAGCAAACGCTAATGCTTTCGCGGCAGCCAAACCGACTAAAAGACCACCTACCAATCCTGGTCCTTTAGTGACAGTAATTACATCTATATCCTGCAAGGTCACATTAGCTTGGTTTAGTGCTGTGTCAATAACAGGTAAGATGGTCTCTATATGCTTACGCGAAGCAATCTCAGGCACTACTCCACCATATTGCTGGTGAAGATCTACCTGAGATGAAATCACATTAGCTAAAATATATTTTCCATCTTTAACGACCGCGCAAGCAGTCTCATCACAACTTGTTTCAATACCCAAGGCAAGACCTGTCATTTTCTTCTTTTTCCTCTCTCAAATCTTTCCACATAATAACGGCATCCTCGTTATCTTGATAATAGCCTGGGCGTATTCCTGCTCTGGAAAAACCCAATTTATAATATAATTGTTGGGCTTGGAAATTGGAAATTCTAACTTCCAAAGTTAGCTTAGTTACTCCACAGCCTTTTACAACGTCGGTTATTTCTTTAAACAGCTGCTGAGCGATCCCGCGTTTACGATAAAGCGGGTGGACAGCAACATTGGTAATATGACCTTCATCTAAAATAATCCAAACACCAATATAACCAACTACTCTACCCTCAACTGTCGCCACTATATAACGTGCATTATCATTATTAACTAGTTCAGAAACGAAAGCGCTGTATGACCAGGGATGTGGAAATGAATTGCGTTCTACTTCTTGAACCTGATCTAAATCAGTCAATCGCATCGGCCTAAATTCTACAACGAGGTTTTGCTCATCCATTTGATCTCAGCCTCCGATCGGCGTAAATAGAACGGTTGAAGGGTTAATGCTTGATCGATTTGTCCTAATTCAAGTTTCCTTAACCCTAATCCAGCAACACTACTGGCACGGAGGACGACCCCATCGATTGGTGGAATAACCGCAAAATCTCTACCTTGATCCATTATGAGATCGTAGTTTATCTGGACGCCATCACCGACAAAAATAATTTTATTATTTTGGAGTTTACACCACTCAATTACTTCCCTTATAGGTTTATTCCACGGCTCAGTCACTGGTTCCAAACCAGCGAAAAACTGAGTATATACTTCTTCCCGTCTAGCATCGATCAATGGACAAATTAAGCCATCAAAGAACTGGTATTGCCAAGCGAATGCTTCTAAAGTGGTTACCCCGATGACAGATTTATTTAGCGCATATGCAAAACTTTTAGCAGTGGCTACCCCAATTCTTAAGCCTGTGAATGAACCAGGACCAGTAACTACTGAAAAAGCGTCGATATCTGATAAGTTTAGTTCTGCATCAGAAAGAATAGCTTGAATAGCTGGAATTACTCTTTCAGAGTGGGTAGATCGGATATTTAAAACATATTCACCGATCAGACCTTCATTTTTAGAAACCAAGGCAGCTCCGCCAGTCATTGTAGAAGTATCTATTCCGAGTACTTTCATCCTGCTGATACCTCCTCATTCAGGCATCGCACCAGCTCTTCATATCTTGTGCCATGAGGGATGAATTTTATCGTGCGACTAGACTCTCCATCCTTTTGTAACTCGATAGACAGTCTGTTTATTGGCAAATAATCCCTAATAGCATCACCCCATTCAACTAAACATATACCTTTTCCGTAAAAGTACTCTTCATAGCCAAGGTCCTCTAGTTGTGCGGGATGATCTAATCGATAGACATCGAAGTGATAGATCGGCAATCTTGCAGATTGGTACTCGTTTATTAACGTAAAAGTTGGGCTGGTTACATCACTAGAATCCACTCCTAAACCCGTGGCAATTCCTTTAATGAAAAGTGTTTTCCCAGCACCAAGATCCCCGACGAAACTGATAAAGTCTCCTGATTCGAGGAATCCACCCAAAGTAATTCCAAGTTCATATGTCTTATCTGCCGATTCGGTCCTAATCAATAATTCCATGTATTTCACTCCAGCTTTAAACCTATTTGTTATTATATACCAACTCTCCGTTAATGAACACCTTTTCTACTATTGAACTTATCTCTAATGGATTCTTATTCCATAGAACCAAATCAGCAACTTTTCCAACCTCAATCGATCCATAAGCATCATCAATACCTAGAATCTTAGCTGGGTTAATGGTTAGAGCCTTAAGAGCTTCCTCTTCTGGAAGTCCCGCTTTAACTGCTAAAGCAGCAGCAACTGGCAGGTTTTCAAGATGAATCACAGGATGATCCATTGTAATTGAGAAAAGTACTCCAGCCTTCCATAAAGTAACTAGCGTATCAAACGAACGGTCCTTTAACTCTACTTTTGAACGAGTAGACAATGTCGGACCTACGATCGCTTTGATATTCTTTTTTGCTAGGATATCAGCAATCTTGTGCCCATCAGTACAATGCTCGATAACGATATCGAGATCGAATTCTTCAGCGATTCTAATAGCGGTCATAATATCATCCATTCGATGTGCGTGCGCACGAAGCGGTATCTCTTTATTCAAAACCTTAACGAGTGATTCTAATCGCAAATCACGTTCGGGTGCTTTTTCAGGATCAACTTGACCTTTTCGCAATTTGTTTCGATAATTATCAGCCTTGACTAAATTCTCTCTTAACAGAGCTGCAGTAGCCATTCTGGTACTTGGTGATTTCTTTTGTCCAGAATAGACGCGTTTTGGATTTTCACCAAAAGCAACTTTTAAACCGATGCTTTCCTTAATCACCATTTCTTCAACACATCTACCGTGCATACGAACAATAACACCTTCGCCCCCAATTACATTAGCACTACCAGGCAGTACACATGCAGCAGTGATTCCACCAGCTAAAGCTTCTTTTATGCCTTCATCCTCGGGATTGATCCCATCGAGCGCCCGAATATGGGGAGTAATAGGGTCAACAGCTTCATTTACATCATTGCCTTCCCAGCCCCGCCCTTCTTCCATAATTCCAACATGACTGTGAGCATCAATTATTCCAGGCATAAGTACTTTTTCTTGACCGTCAATCACTAAGACGCCTTCTGGAAGAGAAACTTCGCCAACTGCAGCAATTTTTCCATCGTCATTAATTAATACGCTTCCGTGAATAATTCCATTTGTGATCGTGTAGATC
>JAAYFS010000044.1 GCA_012728115.1 Bacillota bacterium
ATATCCATTGGTACAATCATAAGAGAATAAAAGAGAAATTAAACGGCCTGTCACCTGTTGAGTACAGGCGACAAACCGCATAGTTTCATACATTAACCGGAAGTCCGGATTTGAGGGTTCGCATCATTTTGCAACCCTTTCTTGTTCTGAAACTTTTTCATTCCAAAGTCTGTCAGCAACTGGTGCCCATTTTTCTGCAACTACGATACATTTCTTGCAATAGTCGCTTGCCTTTTCGGGCGAAGCCAGGTCAGTCGAATATGAATTTGTACTTTCAACCATCCTAGGTAAATACTCGGGATTATCCAGTACAGGACAGGGTCGAAGCATATTAGTGTTAAATGGTTGATTTTGTTTATAAGCCATAAACAATGGTGAAGTATAAGCTTCAATCAAGGTTTTTTCTTTAATATTAGAATCAGAATAATGTACAAAAGCACAAGGCTCAATATCGCCATTAGCATTAATGTGGATATAATGTCTTCCACCTGCTATACAACCATGTACATATTCCCCATCGTTCCAAAAATCGATTGTAAAGAGTGGTTTTTCGCTACGGAATTTACGTACTTGGTGATAGAAAAATTCGCGTTGTTCAGCACTTACAAGCAATTCTGGCACTGCACTAGTACCGATCGGCATATAAGTAAAGAACCACGCAAATTTGGCACCAGAATCGATAATTGAATCAAAGAATTCATCGCTACCTATCAATTCCACGTTCTGACTGGTGTAACAACATGAAGCCCCAAACAATAGTTTTCTTTCTTTTAGAATTCCCATAGCTTTAATAACTGCTTTATAAGTTCCACTACCACGACGAGAATCGGTGGTCTCCTCTGATCCTTCAATACTAATTGCTGGTATGAAATTTCCTACTCGTAATATCTCATCAGCAAATTGTTCATCGATTAGGGTACCATTTGTAAAAGCAAGAAAAGCACAATCTGGGTGTTTTTCACATAAAGATATTATGTCCTTCTTTCTAACCAGCGGTTCACCACCCGAATAAAGGAAGACATGGACGCCATGTTCCTTTCCTTGACGAATAATATCATCGAGCTGTTCAAGAGATAGGTTCATCTTATTGCCATATTCTGCTGCCCAGCATCCTGTGCACTTAAGATTACATGCAGATGTCGGATCCATAAGAATCGCCCATGGTACGTTGCAATTATACTTGTTCCTGGTATGATTACGAAGTTTTGCACCAATGATTGTTCCATTGATGAGTATGTTTGTAAAAAGCATCTTACGTTGCTTTGCATCAATATCTGTCCAGAGACTAAAAAGTAGTTGGGACCAGTTGTTTTCTGGATCAGAGATTGCTTCACGAACTGCTTTTACTTGATCGGTGATGTAGTTATAAAAGTCATATTTCTCTAACCAATCAAGTATTTTTGGGATGTTTTTCTTTGGATCTCGCTCGATATAGCTGTATACAGTTCTTAAGCCCACAGATTTTAACCTAGCCGAGTTATCCACTTTCTTTAACCCCTTTCTTTATTAATTAAGGTTTACACCTTATTTAACAATATTAAGGAGAAAGCCAATTATATTCAGCATTTGGTCACTGTATATAAAATTTTGTTAGATGATCCTTGGGTGGGAAGAACATCAAAAAATGTAGCTCATACTATCTAAAATTAAGGCTGCGGAAGTTTGGAGGAAAAGGGATGATCCGGAGAGCTTGTGAAATTTTATTCAAAGCTTATGGTATGTATTCAACATCGATTTTCCAACTCCTTTCTCATTTTTCATTAGATTTCCAAAGAATTTGCATGGGATAAAATCTTATTGAAAAACAGCAACGAATCTTATATCATTATGCAACAGGGACTAATCAACGCATATAGTAACCTAGGAGGGATCCGCGTGGTAAACTTGGAAGCAATATTACGAGTAGGTTTATATGTCATTATTTTAGCTGGTTTAACCGCACTTTTTTGGTATGTAATTCAAGTACTCTGGGTAAAATCAAAAGTACGTTGGGTTAAAATTAGTATTTTTCTTTTTTCTGTAGCTCTGGCTATAGGAGCACTATTTACAGGATTCTTTTTCTATGTACATCATGGAATTGGACATCAACCAGATATTTTTCGGAGTGGAGATCGCAAATCAAACATGGTGGCTTTGACCTTCGATGATGGTCCAAGTGCGGAGTTTACCCCCGCTATTCTTGATATTCTCAAGGAATATGGTGTAACAGCCACCTTTTTCATGGTAGGCAGTCATGTGGAAAAATATCCAGAAATAGCGATGCGGATCGTCGAGGAAGGTCATGAAATTGGGAATCATACTTATAGTCATAGAAATATTCCTACCCTCTCGACTATGGATTTACACAAGGAAATTATCGAAGCAACCTCGGCGATTACTGCGGTAACTGGAGTTTATCCACAATATGTAAGACCGCCAAGAGGAATGTATGATGGTAGATTTAGAAGACTTGCCAACCTTTTAGGACAGGAGATTGTCCTCTGGACCGTTTCGACGCGTGATTGGCGTTATGGGGTTACAGCCGACAGTATTGTAAAAACCGTACGAAATAAGGTGAAGGGTGGGGATATCATCTTGTTTCATGATAGCGGGGCACTCATCACGAACGAAGGTGGAGACCGACGGGCGACAGTAATAGCACTACCTCAAGTGATTGAGACATTCCAAGCTAAGGGTCTTGAGATTGTTCCTTTAAGTGTATTGCTTCATGAAGCCCCTACAGAGATGTTCCCCGAAGTGGATATGCCCGAATAAGTATGAGGTGTGAGTTATGGTTTTTAAACACGGCTCAATTGAAAATGCACGAGAGATAGCTCAAATTTATATCGATGCATTTCCTTCCAGCATCCAATTCTTCTTTGGTAAAAAAAGACCCGAGAAACTGATTAAGTTACTCACTAGTGCCTTCTCACTGTTATTGGCGGCTGGGGCGAAAGTTATGTTAGCGTGCCAAAAAGAAGGACGAGTTTTGGGTTATTGCATCTATTCAACAAGAGAAAAGCGCCCTGACACGCGCATTGGGCTAGAGCGCATCGGAAATATGGTTAAATTTGGGATTACACTTGTATTTAATATTAATATTCTGGAACTGTTCAAGCTTATGATTAATTCAATCCTTACCGTTTTTTCCACCCGAAAAACAAAAAAACTGCCACGAAGATTTGGACGGATTAATTCAATAGCTGTTCATCCCGATGCCCATGGACAAGGGATTGGGAAACAGCTATTAAAACGAGTCTTAACCGAGCTCGCAAATGAAGACGTTTTCTTAAGTGTTCGACCAGATAATGAACCAGCGAAGCGCTTGTATCTTAGTAGCGGATTTGAAAGTTGTGGAACCACAAGGGATTTGCAAGGTGTATGGATGCTAATGATTCGTACTGCTACGAATTAGTCAAAAACAAAGATTTCCTCAATCGGTGCCTTTACCACTCGCGAAATATCGATAGCCAACTTTAGGGAAGGATTGTACTTACCTGCTTCTAGTCGGATAATGGTCTCTCTCCGAACTCCGACTAGTTTGGCAAGTTCATCTTGAGTTAATCCCGCAAGTTGGCGATATTCTTTTAAATGACAAGTAAACTTCTGGATCTCACTCACCCCTCCTAGTGTTTGTCATAGTGCCAAAATAGGTATGCATAAGATATTAGAGTAACTGTCCATCCAAAGGCACACGCTAGAACAATCAACTCCTTGGTAACAAAAGAAAAACCTGAACAAAAACCGATAAGAAACAACGTGAGCAACGGGATGTTTCCCACTTTTAGTTTGGCTTTGCGACTGTTCTCAAAAAAACGCTCATCTGGCATTTCATTAGCCATTTTGGCAATGAAGTAGTACGCAAAGAAGCTAAAGTAGCTAAACCAAAATAATGTTAAGGTATTCCCTGTGCCAAAGTATTGAAATCCTCTAAAACCCAAGAAACCTAGTAACCATACGTATTTTACCGCTTCTGATCGTCTCTTTAGTTTCATAGGCTACCCTCCAAAAAGGTGATATATTTGTATCCTTGTTACAAATATATCACCTTAAGGTTTCTAAGTCAACTCTTTTTTGAATTAATTAAATCTCAACCTCAGCCTGCATTAATAACTAATGCATCTTTAAGCTTAGAATATTTCTCAACCTCGTCAATTCCAAAATTGCCTCTTAGTTCATTTTCTTCGTAGGATTTCTCTCCCAGTTCAAATCTCCATATATTGTCCTCATCACCATGAAACTCAAGTATCATGTAGTCAGATTTGAAATGTTCTGTTCCATATTCATGGGAATGAATCATATCATTTAACCAAATCAATCTTTTTCTTGAATAGTAACCGTTACCGTAGCACCTACTTGTTTTCGGATTTTTGTTCTAATGTCTTTTCGAATTCCGATGATATAGCAGATTGAACCATCGGCATTTTTGACGCCCATATTGACAATATTGCCATCATAGGGCTCTCCGTCAAAAGTTGCGTGAACTTTTACCCTGCCTTTACCAAACTCGGTCCGAATATCAAAGGGAAAAGCAACATAAGCGCCACCGTTACTTGCTGATTCAATCACTGCATCAAATTCGTAAACCTATTTAGCCCCCTAATAGGTTTGGAGAAAATCCTTTCATCTGCTATCATTTAAATCGGGGGGAAGTTTCGTGACAAGAAAGGATTACATTCAAG
>JAAYFS010000045.1 GCA_012728115.1 Bacillota bacterium
CCCCTGGGCTGTTCTCGGGAAAATAAAGAATGCTGGTGCTGTATTTATGGGTCAATATTCAACTGAACCGATCGGGGACTACGTTGCAGGACCAAATCATATTCTCCCAACAAATGGAACAGCGCGTTTTTCTTCGCCTCTGACCACAGATGATTTTCTGAAGAAAAGCAGCATTATCTTTTACAACGAAGAAGGAATAAGAAAATTCGGACCAGATGCCATTAGAATCGCCGAGTTGGAAGGGTTGGCGGCGCACGCAAACGCTGTTAGATTGCGAGTGAATAATCTGACCAATAATGATGGTGGGGGGTCTAATGATGACTAGAGGTTCTGGACAGGCACGAGTAGAACGGAGGACCAAGGAAACCGAGATCTTCGTACAACTAAGTATTGAGGGCGAGGGTAATGCTATAATCGATACAGGCATTGGTTTTTTTGACCATATGTTGGATGCCTTTACGAGACACGGAATGTTTGATTTAAAGATTTCATGTCGTGGGGATCGCCATGTCGATGATCACCATAGTGTTGAAGATATCGGCATCTGCTTAGGAAAAGCATTTGCACAGGCAGTTGGTTCAGGGGAAGGTATTATCAGGTTCGGTAATAGCTTTATTCCCATGGATGAGGCGTTAGTACAGGTTGTGGTTGATTACTCTGGTAGACCATTTCTGAACCAAAATTTGCAATTCATCCATCCTTTTGCAGGTTCGTTCGATTGTACCTTGATTAAGGAATTCTTGCGAGCATTTGTTATTCACGCGGGAGTTACTTTACATATTCGTCAACTATCAGGTGAGAATAGCCATCACATCGTCGAAGCGTTGTTTAAGGCCTTGGCGTATGCTTTAAAAGAGGCAACTACGAAGAATGACGGTATTTCGGGAGCAATATCGACCAAAGGATCATTAGACTTAGATTAAGAGGAGATACTGATGATTATTATTCCAGCGATTGATATTATTGATGGACAGTGTGTCAGGCTTAAGCAAGGAGATTATTCACAAACAACGGTATATCATAGTAACCCTGTAGAGGTAGCACAGGAATTTGAACGGTTAGGAGCCGAATTAATCCACGTGGTTGATCTAGATGGTGCTAAAGCTGGAACTTTACAAAACCTAGATCTTATTCTCAAAATGGCGGAAGCGCTTTCTATCCCGATCGAATTAGGCGGAGGAATCCGTGATTTTGAGACAGTCAAAAAGGTTCTCAATTCAGGTGTTCAACGCGTAATTCTCGGAACTGCTGTACTTCATAATCCTCCTTGGTTAAAGGAGGCCATCGATGCTTTTGGTGAAAGAATTATTATCGGTATTGATGCTAAAGATGGCTACGTAGCGGTCGACGGGTGGTTGGAAACAACGACGGTGCCATCTTTGACACTTGCCGAAACAATGCATAAAATCGGCGTGCAGGAAATTATCTATACGGATATTGCTCGCGATGGAATGCTTCAAGGACCAAATCTTGAAGGACTAAAAATGATGAGTAAGGCAGGAGTTAAACTGATCGCTTCAGGGGGAATTTCCACTATCGAAGATGTTCAAAAGGTCAAAGAATTAGAAGAAAGCCATGGAGTGTGTGGAGCAATTATTGGTAAAGCTCTATACACGGGTGCGATCGATTTAGCAGAAGCGATTGAAGTGGCGAGAGGAGTTGGTAGGTAGTGGGAAAACGAATCATTCCCTGCTTAGACGTAAAGAATGGGCGAGTGGTGAAAGGAACACAGTTTACGGAGCTACGTGATGCAGGCGATCCTGTTGAACTCGCAGCTTTGTACGAACAAATGGGTGCGGATGAAATTGTGTTTCTCGATATCTCCGCTTCTGTTGAAGGTCGCAAAACCTTGATCGACATGGTTAAACGAACTGCTGAAAACATTTCTATTCCGTTTATCGTGGGAGGCGGAATCAAAGAACCAGAGGATATAGAAAAACTCTTGGAAGCTGGTTCAACTAAGGTTTCGATCAATACAGCAGCGGTGGTTAATCCTGAGTTGATAAAACATGGGGCGAAGATCTTTGGCAGCGAACGCCTAGTTATTGCAATCGACGCCAAGAAAATTCCAGATAGCAACCGCTGGAAGGTTTGTACCCATGGAGGAACCAAAGAAACTGATCTCGATGTTGTGGACTGGGCATTGCAGGTTGAAAGCCTAGGAGCAGGTGAAATTCTTTTAACTAGCATGGATGCCGATGGTACAAAGGAAGGATTTGATCTAGCGGTAACGCGAAGAGTGGCAGAAGCGGTAAAGATTCCAGTGATTGCCAGCGGAGGAGCAGGAAAATTAGAGCATTTTCGCGATGCCTTAACCCTTGGAAAGGCTGATGCTGCACTAGCCGCTTCGTTGTTCCATTTCAAAGAGCTTACTATTCAACAAGTGAAACAATACTTAGTTGAATGTGGCGTGTGGTAGGAGGAGTAGTGGATGGATATTAGCAAACTAAATTTCGATCAAAATGGCCTAATTCCTGCAATTGTTCAAGACCTCACTGGTGAAGTATTGATGTTAGCGTACATGAATAGGGAATCTTTAGAAAAAAGCTTGGAAACAGGTTATACATGGTTTTATAGTCGAAGTAGACAAAAGTTGTGGAATAAAGGGGAGACTTCTGGCAATCTCCAGAAGATCTTTCGGATCGTTGCGGATTGTGATTATGATTCGCTCTTGATTACGATTGAACAATTGGGAACTGGCGCTTGTCATGAGGGCGACCGTTCTTGTTTTCATAAGGAAAGCGTTCAAATAGAACAACCGCCAAAAATAAATAGTGCTATTCTCCAACAGTTATATCAAATAGTAAAGGGGCGTAAAGAAAACCCCAAGGAAGGTTCATACACAAATTATTTATTTGAAAAAGGGATCGATAAAATTTTAAAAAAGGTTGGAGAAGAAACTGCCGAAGTTATTATCGGTGCCAAGAATGCGGGTAATGATGAGTTGATTTATGAAGTCTCTGATTTGTTGTACCACTTAATTGTGTTATTAGTTGAAAAAGGAGTTACCTTAGAACAAATCTGGGATGAATTAGATAGTAGGAGATAGTTTTTAGCAAGAAACTCAAATCCCTTCATATAGTTAATGGGGAGGTGAGTTTCTTTGACTTTTAGATCGTTTTTTTTATTCTTTATCTGCCTTGTTCTGTGCGGTAGTGTATTTGTATCTGCTCAACAACTCACTTATCACGTGGCTTATCAAGCGCCTGAGCTTTTTTGGCTTCGCTTTGCGCATCCAGTTACAACCCCTGGAATCCAAGCAGAAGCTGCGATTCTTTTGGATCTAGATAGGGATGACATCATTTTTGCTCAAAATAGTGAACAAAAGTTACCACCAGCCTCACTAACCAAAATAATGACTATCTTAATCGCTTTAGAAAACCAGGATAAAGTGGATGAATATGTCAAAGTTGAGCTTGATTCTATCGAAATTTCTGGCTCCACCCTTGGATTAAAGCACGGGGAGTTAATTCCCTTTAAATCGTTAATAATTGCTACTCTCTACCGTTCAGGAAATGATGGTGCTCTCGTTTTAGCTCGACATGTCGCAGGA
This sequence comes from Bacillota bacterium, assembly GCA_012728115.1. Lineage (GTDB taxonomy): Bacteria > Bacillota > Limnochordia > Darwinibacteriales > JAAYFS01 > JAAYFS01. The sequence continues at coordinate 3,554 of JAAYFS010000045.1, forward strand.
AGTGAAGAGCAATTTGTGGAATTGATGAATGGAAAAGCCGATGTACTTGGAATGAAAAACACCAACTTTACTAATGTACATGGACTGGATGACGAAGGTCATTACTCAACAGCTTATGACTTGGCGCTACTTACTAAGGCAGCTTTGGCAAATAATGATTTTGCAACTTTAGTAGCCCAAAGATCGGCAGAGGTTGGTTTAGTTCACCAAACGGACGATGCACAACCCGTTGAATATCTAAGAAAGATTAATAATAACAATTCATTTCTTTGGCGGTTTCCTGATGCGACAGGGGTAAAACTAGGATATACTCAAAATGCTGGATTTTGTCTGATCGCTTCAGCTCAGCGCGATGAGAAAAAGCTACTCTTAGTTTTGCTAGGAGCAAAAACCACTAATCAACGCTGGCTGAATGCTATTGATTTAATGGAATTTGGATTCAGCCAAATTCATGAAAAAAACTGCGATAAACTAGCAGACTAGTCTACCGCAGAAAATGTTTTTTACTAGATGCTATTTAAAAAAGCGATGATCTGCTATTGTCACTGTAGCAGGTCTCGACCATACCCAAGAAGTTTGCGGTACTTTTTTATAAGCGAAGAAACCTGTGGCACCTTGTGAAGGATCCCAGCCAACTAAGGCATCATGTACAGCCGCTTTGGCATTTGCATCTGCGGGTTGTTTAATGGTACCATTAAGGACAGGCTCATATTGGTAGTACTTTTTCCCATTGGCAACTACAACATGATTGATTACTCCGCTGATGGAGTTAGGATAATCTGGATGGCGAACCCGATTTAGAACGCTAGCTGCTACGGCAACTTGTCCTATGTATGGTTCTCCTTTAGACTCCGAATACACTAAGCGAGCAAATAAATCTAATTCGGAGTCGCTTACATTTGTTTTCATCTCTACTTCGACCACGGTTGTTTTGCCTGCGTCGATCTTAACATTCATAGTTGCATCATGATAAAAATCTTTTGAAACTTTAAGAGTGTAGTTTCCTACAGGGAGATTCTCTAATTGAAAAGCTCCAGATTTAATTTCAGCTTTTTTATCTCCCACTTGAACTGTTCCGTACCAAAGACCTATTCCTGTATCTTGATCAATTACCGTTCCGCTTAAGGAACCATATTGGGTTTCTGGTAGCCCTTGATCATCGCTACCTGGATCGATCGTTCCGCCTTGTGAAGGAGATTTGACGAGACATCCAGTAAATGATAAAGAAAAAATAATAAGTAGTAATAATAGCTTTTTCAAACAATACCATCCTTTCTTACCAAAGATATAAAAAACTGTGTGTAATTGTTAATTCTGCATTAAGGGCTGCAAACCTTTAGGTGATTATTGGGAAAGGAGAGTCTCTCATTTGGACTATTTAAATGAACTTAACCCTGTACAAAGACGAGCAGTAGAGCACGTTGAAGGACCGCTCCTAATTATTGCAGGAGCTGGTAGTGGTAAGACGCGAGTGCTCACCTATCGCATCGCTCATCTGCTTAAATTCCATCAGGTTCAACCGTACAAGATTCTCGCGGTTACGTTTACGAACAAGGCTGCGCGGGAAATGAAGGAAAGAGTTAGTAAAGTGGTGGGTTTTCGAGGTGAACAAGTGTGGGTAAATACATTTCACTCCACTTGTGTCCAAATCCTAAGGCAATACGCAGATAGATTGGGGTATAAACGAAACTTTCAGATCTTTGATTCGGTCGATCAGCAAGCAGTGATTAAAGACTGTCTCAAAGATTTAAATATGGATCCAAAGAAATTTGACCCTAGGGCCATTCTCGGATCCATCAGCAAAGCCAAGAATGAACTTATCACATATGAGCAGTATAATGAAGAGGCAATAGATTTTTGGGAACAAATGGTTGCTAAAGTGTATGAGAAGTATCAAAAGAAATTATTCCAAAACAATGCCTTTGATTTTGATGATCTGATTATGGCGACGGTTACTTTGTTTCAACAAAATCCTGATGTGTTAGAGCGTTTTCAAGACAGATTCCAGTTCATCATGGTAGATGAATATCAAGATACAAACCATGCTCAATATGTCTTGATTAATTTATTAGCGCAAAAATATCGTAACCTCTGTGTTGTAGGCGATGAAGATCAATCGATTTACTCCTTTCGGGGCGCGGATATTCGCAATATCTTGGATTTTGAGAAAGACTACCCAGAGGCGACAGTTATCAAATTAGAGCAAAACTATCGATCAACAAAAAAGATAATAGCTGCTGCAAACTCGGTGATTAAGAATAATTTGGAAAGAAAAGCAAAATTATTGTTCACTGAAAATGAGGAAGGGGAAAGCATTGGCTTTTTTCGTGCCAATGACGAAAAACATGAAGCAGCTTTCGTCGCAAATGTGATCAGTAATGGGGTAAGGGAAAAGGGCTATGACTACGAAGATTTTACTATTCTTTACCGTACGCATGCTCAATCCCGCGTATTAGAAGAAGAGTTTATTCGCCGCGGAATTCCCTACAAGATTGTGTCGGGATTGCGCTTCTACGAGCGGAAAGAGATTAAGGATTTATTGGCTTATCTACGTTTAATTTATAATTCTGCTGATGATTATAGTTTGAGTCGCATCATCAATGTGCCAAAAAGAGGGATCGGATTAACTACGCTAACAAAATTAGAAAGTTATGCTCAAGAAAAAGAGATTAGCTTATTTGAAGCGATCTTGGAAGCCCAAAAAGTTCCAACTTTCACCAAGCGTAACGTGACCTTACTTGAAGAATTTAAAGATTTAATTCTCCAGCTTCGAAAAACGGGAGAAACTGTCAACCTAACGGAGTTTGCCGAGGCTATTTTAAGAAAAACTGGATATCTTGAAGAACTCGAAAAAGAAAACTCCTTGGAATCTGAAGGTAGGATCGAAAACTTAAGAGAGTTTTTATCTCTGACACAACAGTTTTCTGGTTCTGAAGGAGAAGCGGGAATCGGGGTCTTAGGCGAGTTTTTAGAGCATGTAGCTTTGATTTCCGACGTTGATAATTATGATGAAGACGCGAATGTGGTTAATCTAATGACGCTGCACTCCGCTAAGGGATTGGAGTTTCCAGTTGTTTTCCTGGTAGGGCTTGAAGACGGTATTTTCCCTCATTCTCGTTCGTTATTTGAACCAGGTCAACTTGAGGAAGAGAGAAGATTAGCTTATGTAGGGATAACTAGAGCACGTAGAAATCTATTTCTTACGTGTGCAAGGTTTAGAACAATTTTTGGAAAATCTAGTGCAAATGAAGTATCTACATTTGTATCGGAGATCCCTGAAGATCTGATCGAAGATCTGTCTCCAAACGCCCAGATCCGTCCGCTAAATGATCCGAAGCAGACAAGTTTTGCAGTGGATTTAGCGAACGCATCTAAAACTATTGGAAGGACGGATAATGGCGTTGGCAATTCCGTCGCCGTAGAATATAAAGTAGGTGATAAGATAAGGCACAAGGTCTGGGGAGAGGGAATGGTGGTTTCAGTAACTGGACAAGGTGCTGATGCACTCGTAAGTTTAGCTTTTCCAAACCAAGATATCCGCAAAGTGATCGCGGGCTTAGCACCAATGGAAAAGTTAAATCCTTAAGGATGGTGATTCAAATGTTGCTCGAGGATGTACGAAAACAGATCGAGGATTTACGAGCCAAAATCAATTATCATAATTATCGTTATTACACTCTAGATGACCCCGAGCTCTCTGACGCTGAGTATGATCAATTAATGCAAAAGCTTATTGAACTTGAGACTCAGTACCCTGAGTTTGTTACACCTGACTCGCCAACCCAACGTGTTGGAAGTACTCCGCTTGACGGATTCGCAACGATAACCCATCAGGTTCCTTTGCTTAGCTTAGCAAATGCGTTTAACATGAGCGACGTGACGAGCTTTGTATCGCGCGTGCAACGATTAGCTGAAGAACCAGTTGATTTTGTCTGTGAGCTTAAGATCGATGGTTTAGCCGTTTCGCTGAACTATGAAAGCGGAGTATTTGTCTCTGGTGCAACTAGGGGCGACGGCCAGACTGGAGAAGATATCACGCAGAATTTGCGGACAATTCGTTCGCTTCCACTTCGCTTGCGTGAACCGCTTGATCTAAATGTTCGTGGCGAGGTATATTTGAAAAAGAGTGATTTTTTAGCTCTTAATAAATTACGAGAAGAAAGTGGAGAAAACCTGTTTGCTAATCCTCGGAACGCGGCAGCTGGTTCACTTCGCCAACTTGATCCAAGAGTTACCGCTTCAAGACCTTTGAGTATCTTTTGCTATGGAATAGGTTCCATTAGCGGTCAGGAAGTAGAGAATCATTCAGATGTTTTAAAACTCTTGGAAGATCTAGGTTTACCAGTAAATAGAAACTATAGGGTTTGTCGCAATTTAGAAGAAATCGAAGAGTATATCGGAGAGTGGACTGACAAACGCACTCAACTACCCTATGATATTGACGGGATTGTAATTAAGCTAAACAATCTGGCGTTGCAAAATAAACTTGGGACCACTGCTCGAAGCCCTAGGTGGGCGATTGCTTACAAATTCCCTGCAGAACAAGCAGTTACTAAAGTGCTTGATATTGAGGTTCAAGTTGGAAGAACTGGCGCCTTAACACCTCTGGCTATTTTAGAGCCAGTTACCGTCGCAGGTTCTACTGTAAGGCGGGCTACCTTACATAATGTCGATTTTGTCGAGCAAAAAGATATTCGGATTGGGGATCAAGTACTTATTCATAAAGCTGGCGATATTATCCCCGAGATTATTCGCCCACTCACAGAGAAGCGTGATGGAACTGAACAAGTGTTTCAAATGCCGACTAAATGCCCACGTTGTGGGGGTGAAGTAATTCGTCCTATCGGGGAAGCGGTAACTCGCTGCGTGAATACTAGTTGCCCAGCTCAAATTCTAGAAGGATTAATTCACTTTGCATCCCGTAATGCAATGGATATCGAAGGACTGGGTGCTGCGGTAAGTGAGCAATTAATTGAGAGCGGCTTGGTTAAAACCCCCGCAGATTTATATCAATTAAAAGAGGAAGATTTATTAAAATTAGAGCGGTTTGGTCCAAAATCAGCGAAAAATCTAATTACCGCGATCGAAGAAAGCAAGAAACGGCCATTGAGTCGATTAGTATATGCGCTAGGAATTAGGTTAGTCGGTGAAGAAGTTTCTCGTGAACTAGCAGCATATTTTCAATCGATGGACAGGCTACAAAAGGCAAGATTTGAGGACTTAGTAGCTATTCCTTTGATTGGAGATAAAATCGCTTCTGCTGTCGTAGTTTTTTTCCAAGAAGGAAGAAATGTCCAACTGATAGAATCTCTACGACAAGCAGGTTTGCAAATGACAGCAGAACCTGTTGATGAGCAACGTGACAACTTTTTAGAAGGGTTAACCTTTGTTGTAACAGGTAAACTGACTTCAATGAGTAGAAAAGAAATAGAAGATCAGCTTCGTTCGTTAGGTGCAAATGTGGCATCAAGTGTGAGTAAGAATACGGATTACTTGATAGCTGGTGAAAAGGCGGGTTCAAAGCTTGATCGTGCTTTGGAACTAGGCACTAAGATACTCTCCGAAGTAGAGTACTACTCATTCATCGAAGAACTGATTAAGCATAAGCGAGGTGGACATTAGAGTGATAACGAAGGATGAAATAATTAAGATCGCAGAACTAGCTAGATTAGAATTGACTGAAGGCGAAGTAGAGAAGTATCACAAAGATTTAAATGCTATTTTAGCTGGGATGAAAAAGTTAGAGTCGATCGATACCAGTAATATAGATGGGACTACCCATGCGGTAACGCATTTTAGCGTACTAAGGAGCGATGAGATTGGTGAAAGCCTCCCTCATGAAGAGGTCTTTAAGAATGCTCCTGAGGAAAGCAACGGATATTTCAGAGTACCGCGAATTATGGAGGAGTAAGATTGATGGATAAAATTCTAACTAATACAGCCACTGAACTAAGTAAGAAATTAGAATCAGGTGAAATTACTAGCGTACAGCTAGTTGCGAAATATCTTGAACATATAGAAGAAATAGAACCCACGATTAAGGCATTTATTACTATCACCAAAGAACAAGCTTTACGGGATGCTCAAGCATCAGATCAAAGGCGCAAAGAAGGAAAACCGTTATCTAAATGGGATGGAATCCCAATCGCTCTTAAAGATAATTTGTCCACCAAGGGTGTAAAAACAACCTGTGGTTCCTTAATGTTAGAAAACTATATTCCACCATATGATGCAACGGTTGTTGAGCGATTAAAAAACAATGGTTTGATCATTCTAGGTAAAACGAATATGGATGAATTTGCGATGGGCTCCTCCACTGAAAGTTCGGCATTTTATCCAACCCGCAATCCAAAGAATATCAGTAAAGTTCCAGGAGGATCAAGCGGGGGATCAGCCGCTTGTGTTGCAGCATATGAAGTTCCATGGGCATTAGGCACCGATACTGGTGGGTCTGTTCGTGGACCAGCATCATTTTGTGGAGTAATAGGATTAAAACCAACTTATGGATCAGTTTCTCGCTACGGAGTAGTTAGTTATGCATCTTCATTAGACCAAGTAGGATGGTTTACGCGCTCTGTTGGCGATGCTGCAGCGTTATTTCAGTTAATTAGCGGTTATGATCCAAAGGATTCTACTTCTGTTAAAGTTGAGGATATTTCAAGTCTAGAGTCTTCGGTAACTGGTGGAGTAGAAGGTTTAACAATAGGAGTCATTAAAGAGTGCTTTGGTGAGGAGCTTAATCCTCAGGTTTGTAGGTCAGTTAGGGCTAGTGTGGAAAAGTTAAAGGAAGCGGGTGCCAACATCGTCGAAATCTCGCTACCATTTGCAGATATTGCGATCGAAACTTACTATATTATCTCCACGGCTGAAGCTAGTTCTAATTTGGCTCGCTTCGATGGAGTGCGTTATGGACTTCGTGTTCCCGCGGAGGACGTGGTTTCAATGTTTACAAAAACACGCTCACAAGGTTTTGGTGAAGAAGTAAAAAGGCGCATAATCTTAGGCACTCATGTTTTAAGTGCGGGTAATTACGATAAATATTACCGAAAAGCTCAAAAAATACGTACTGCGATGAAGAAGGAGTTTACCAAAGTTTTTGAGCAAGTTGATCTTTTAATTACCCCAACCACTCCAACTACCGCTTTTGGGTTTGGTGAAAAACAAGATCCGTTGCACATGTACATAACGGATATTTATACTGTGATCGTTAATTTGATCGGTGCACCAGCGATTAGTTTACCTTGTGGGCTGGATAAGGAGTCAATGCCAATTGGTCTTCAGATCATTGGTAAGCATTTTGATGAGAAAACCCTATTGCAAGCAGCACATACTCTAGAAAATCTTTTGGATCAGGAGGTGGAGATGTGAGTAGCAAATATGAAGTAATTATCGGTTTAGAAATCCATGTAGAGTTGTTGACCAAGAGTAAGATATTCTGTGGCTGTAAAACTGATTTTGGAGCTAGTCCAAACTCACAATGTTGTCCTATCTGTTTAGGATTACCGGGTACGCTTCCAGTATTGAATGCAAAAGCAGTTGAGTATGCGATCAGGGCAGGCTTAGGGTTGAACTGTGAAATCGCTGAATATAGCGTCTTTGATCGTAAGAATTACTTCTACCCTGACCTTGCTAAAGCATATCAAACGTCACAATCCGATTATCCGATCTGTGGAAAGGGTCGTGTTTACTACGATCTCGACCAAGAACGTTACTCCTGCGGCATTACAAGAGCACATTTAGAAGAAGAAGCAGGAAAATTAGTTCACAGTGGGGATAGTATCATTGGCTCAAGCTATTCGCTTGTAGATTACAATCGAGCAGGGATTCCGTTGATCGAAATTGTAACTGAGCCAGATTTAAGATCCCCGCAACAAGCGAAAGCGTTTTTGGAGCAACTAAAGAACATCCTCCAATATCTTGAAGTCTCGGATTGCAGAATGGAGGAAGGTTCCTTAAGATGTGATGCAAACATCTCCTTAAGACCATTCGGCGAGCAAGATTTTAGACCGAAAGTGGAGATCAAGAATCTAAACTCATTTAGGGCTGTTGAGCGTGCCTTGGAATATGAGGTACAAAGACAAACAGCGATTTACGATCAAAATGAGCGAGTTATCCAAGAAACAAGAACATGGGATGAAAACAGAGGGGTAACCGTATCGATGAGATCAAAGGAAGAAGCGGAGGATTATCGATACTTCCCTGAACCAGACTTAGTTCCATTAATAATCTCCACCGAATGGATCGAAGAAGTAAAAAAAGATATGCCAGAGTTACCTTTAGCTAAAAAGGATCGTTTAATAGAGCAATATGCCCTCTCAGATTACGATGCCAATTTAATTGTTAGCGACAAGAATATTGCAGCGTTTTTTGAAGAAACCCTCACTATTTATGGTGAAAGTGTAGAAAAAGCAAAGACTGTGACTAACTGGCTAACGGGCGAATTTTTCCGCTTATTAAATAGTGAAGGAATTGAATCAAAGGATAGTAAGGTTACCCCGAAGGCTTTGGGTGACTTATTGAAAGCTGTTGATGAACAAGTTATCAATGGCAAGATCGCCAAGGAAGTCTTTGAGGAGATGTTCCTGACGGGAAAAGATCCTAGTCAAATAATTGAGGAAAGAGGACTACAACAAATTTCTGATCCAGCGCAACTCCTAGCAGTTATTGAGAGAATCTTGGAGAGTAACCAAAAGAATGTCGAGGAATATAAGGCTGGTAAGGAGAAAATTTTCGGTTTCTTTGTCGGTCAGGTGATGAAAGAGACGAAGGGTAAAGCAAACCCTGCACTGGTTAATCAGTTGCTAAAGCAGGCTCTCGATTCTACTGACGGGAGGGCATAGTGTGGACAATATTTTATTCCGTTTTGCAGGATTGCCTGTTTACGCCTATGGATTTACGATTGCTGTTGGTTTGATTCTGGGAATGGTTTTCGCGCTTCCGGAAGCTCGCAGACATAGGATAAAGACAACACAATTGCTCGATCTTTTTATCGGTGCCTTGGTAGCATTCTTTCTCGTAGGAGGATTAGTTGGCGGTATTCAAAATGTCGGAGTGAAAATCATTTTACGTCCATGGCTGATTTTAAGTAATGTGCATATGATCGTTGGCATTGTGGCAGCAATTATTTTTATCCTATTCTATCTAGTGCGCCAGGAGATTGTCTTGGGTGATCTTTTAGATTCTATCGCTCCTTCGTTAGCGCTTGTACATTCATTGGCTAACCTAGGTTCTGATATCTATGGAAATGTAACAAACGTCCCATGGGGCGTAACTTTTGGGGAGCTTAAATTACATCCCGTTCAGTTGTATGCTTCAATCGGGTATTACTTAATATTTGCTGTTCTTTGGCGTTACAGACGGTCGAAAAGATACACTGGCCAAAATTTTATCACTTACCTTACTCTAAATGCTTGGTTATTGTTTATCTTAAGTTTCTTCAGTGAAGGAGGCTTAAGTCCCTGGGTTTACGGAGTGTTAAGTGTTGTGCTAACAGCCTTCTCATTGTTCTTGCTGGCTAATGCACCGCTAAGCCCCTATAGACGTTCACACTCGAATATTCTCACCATCGTCTTGACGCTCTGTGTCCATCTTTTGATGATGTTTTTCATGGTTACGTTTTTCTTGTGGCGGATTCAATGATCCAATAGAAAAAAAGCGAGCGAGGGATAGCGATGAAAGAAAAATATCAAAAAGAGATGTTAAGCCATGTGCGGTCGCATCTCGCAGACCATGATCACCGATTGACCCCGCAAAGGGAGGCTGTGGTTAAAGTATTAATGAATAATCCAGATGCTCATTTGAGTGCTGAAGACATATTTTTAAAGACTAAGGAACTGTTTCCTGACATTGGTTTAGCTACTGTGTATCGAACCTTGGAACTATTGGAGAATCTCAATATAGTTCATAGATTACAATATGGCGATAATCAGGGTCGTTATGAATTGAACATGCATAATGATGAACACTATCATCACCACCTAATATGTGTTAAGTGTGGCAGTATAAGTGAATTTAATGATGATTTACTTGAAGATGTTGAGCAAAGAATAGAGAAGGAAACAGGGTTTAGAATAACGGATCATTCTTTGCAGTTTTATGGATACTGTAAGTATTGTAATGGTGAATAATTGTTGACAAATCATGGTTAGTAGGGTATTATTTTAAAAAAACAAAAGCTTAGAATAGGAGGAGTAAGCTAGAGGTGCTTCCAGAGAAGGAGATTCTTAGGCTGGAAAATCTCCCAAGAATAAGTCTAGCTGAAGGTCGCCTAGGAGCTGCTAAGATGAACTCTTCTTTTTGGAGTCAGTAGTTTTAGCCGGATGGGTGCGTTATAACCCGTGAGATGCCGATTATCCTATGATTTTTCTATTATAAAGGAGATCGGAATTAAAGGTGGTACCGCGGAGTTAACTCTTTCGTCCTTTGGATGAAGGGGTTTTTTATATTTTAAATGGGAGTGATCAAAATTGACTACAATGGGAAAAGAAATACCCAAAGTTTATAACCCTCAAGAAGTTGAGGATAAATGGTATCGTTTTTGGGAAGAAAACCGATATTTCCATGCCGAAGTGGATCATAACAAGGAACCATTTTGTATTGTAATTCCACCCCCGAATGTTACTGGGCAGCTCCACATGGGTCATGCGCTAGATGAGACCTATCAGGATATTTTAATTCGGTGGAAAAGAATGCAAGGCTATTCCGCTCTCTGGCTTCCAGGCACCGATCACGCGGGAATCGCTACCCAAGCACGAGTAGAGGAGCACATTAGGGAAGAAGAAGGCTTGTCTCGCCATGATCTGGGTAGAGAAAAGTTCTTAGAAAGAGTATGGGCGTGGAAAGAAGAGTATGGTAATCGCATCATTAATCAATTGAAGAAACTGGGTTCGTCTGCTGATTGGGAACGTGAGCGTTTCACTATGGATGAGGGTTGTTCCAGGGCGGTACGCGAAGTATTTGTTCGCTTGTATGAAGAAGGGCTAATCTATCAAGGGCATTATAGCGTTAACTGGTGTCCACGTTGTAGTACTACCCTGTCTGATATTGAGGTAGAGCACACCGAACGAGCGGGTAAGCTATATCATATAAGATATCCGTTTACTGATGGAAGTGGTTATGCCCAGGTTGCGACTACTAGACCTGAGACAATGTTAGGTGATACTGCTATTGCCGTTAATCCTAATGATGAAAGATACAAAGATATTATCGGCAAAACAGTTACTGTTCCGATCGTTGGACGGGTTATCCCGATCGTTGCAGATGAATATGTTGATCCAGAATTTGGAACGGGAATGGTTAAGATAACGCCTGCTCATGATCCAAATGACTTTGAAATAGGGTTGCGGCATGATCTTCCACGTGTAGAAGTTATCGGTTTAGATGCAAAAATGACTGCCGAAGCGGGTAAGTATGAGGGAATGGATCGTTATGAATGTCGTGATCAACTGATTGCTGATCTACGCACTGAAGGATTCCTGGTTGATATCGAAGACCATCAACATGCGGTTGGTGAATGCTATCGTTGCGATACCACTGTTGAACCATTGGTAAGTAAGCAATGGTTTGTAAAAATGAAACCGTTGGCAGAGCCAGCGATCGAGGCTGTTAAAAACGGTACCATCCGATTCGTACCCGAGCGATTTAGTAAGAACTATCTCCACTGGATGGAAAACATTAGAGACTGGTGTATTTCACGCCAGCTTTGGTGGGGACATCGGATTCCTGTATGGTACTGCGATGATTGTGGTAAGGCATTTGCTGCTGTGGACGATCCAACTCATTGTAAGTACTGCTCTTCCGAGCGGATTCACCAAGATCCTGATGTACTCGACACCTGGTTTTCCTCGGCGCTTTGGCCTTTTAGCACACTAGGATGGCCAGAACAAACCGAGGAACTAGCTTACTTTTATCCAACATCTGTCTTGGTTACAGGCTTTGACATTATCCCATTCTGGGTAGCGCGGATGATTTTTATGAGTCTACACTTCATGGGAGAAAAACCTTTCAGCGATGTATTGATACATGGACTAGTACGCGATGCTCAAGGCAGGAAGATGAGTAAGTCTCTCGGTAATGGTGTGGATCCACTCGAAGTAATCGCTGAATATGGTGCAGATGCGCTTCGATTATCGCTAGTTACAGGTGTTGCACCAGGAAATGATCTAAGATTTAGTGCCGAAAAAGTTGAGGCTTACCGAAATTTTGCGAATAAGATTTGGAATGCTTCGCGGTTTGCCCTGATGAATCTAGAAGACTTTGAACCACAGAAAGATTTAGCTGAGTTAGAATTGTCCTTAGCAGATCAGTGGATTCTCAGCAGATATTCGTTTGCCGTAACAGAAGTAACCAGATTCTTAGAAAGATATGATATCGGTGAAGGTGCTCGAGTAATCTACGACTTTATCTGGAGCGAATTATGTGACTGGTATATTGAGATTATTAAACCACGTCTCTATGGCAGATATGGTGAGGAATCACGTTTGGCTGCCCAACACGTTCTGTGGTACGTTCTCAAGAATACCTTACAACTGCTTCATCCTTATATGCCATTTATTACGGAAGAGATTTGGCAACATTTACCTCATGAGGGCGAGTCGATCATGGTCGCAGCGTGGCCTCAACCCTGGCAAGAACGTGATATCGAAATTGAGAAAACGATGGGCGTTGTAATGAATGTGATTACCGAGATCAGAACTATTCGGAGCGAAAAACAGGTTCAACCAGGTAGAAGGATTAAAGCGATCATTCAAGCAGATGCAGAAAAACTTGCACTTCTAAAGAATGCCGAGGACTACATCGTTTCCTTAGCTGGTCTAGAAGAATTAGTTATCGAAGCACCAGGGACTAAACCTGAACAGTCTGTCAGTGCTGTAACTGATGGAATTGAAATCTTCTTACCATTAGCGGGATTGGTTGATTTGGAAGAAGAAAAGAAACGTTTAGAAAAAGAATTAGATACTGCCGAGAAGGAACTTGCTCGCGCCCAAGCGAAATTGGCTAACGAAGGTTTCATTAGTAAAGCTCCTGCACAAGTAGTGGAGAAAGAACGTGAAAAGGTCAGGACAATGAGCGAGACTGTGGAAAAGATTAAAAAACTATTAGAAGAAATGCAGGTTGATTAAGGTATGAAGATACTAGATAGCCGGCAGAAGTTTGGCAGTCATCTTGGTTTAGAGAGAATTTCGTTGATTTGTCGAGAACTCGGCGATCCCCAGAAGCGAGTTAAAGCCGTTCATGTTGCAGGGACAAATGGTAAAGGGTCCACATCATCATTTATTGCCAGTATTCTTCAAGAAGCTGGGTTGAAGGTGGCCCTTTACACCTCCCCGCATTTAGTGGATTATCGTGAACGTTTTGCAATTAATGGTTCATTGATTCCGAAAGAAGATCTTGAACGAGTTTTGGCAAAAGTGGAACAAGCCATCGAAGTGGTAGAAAAGGCACATCCAGAATTTGGGGCAGTCACTGAATTTGAAGTTGCTACGGCTGCAGCGTTTTTGTATTTCGCCGAAGAAAAAGTAGATATTGCAGTAATTGAAACTGGTTTGGGCGGTAGATTGGATGCCACAAACGTAATTGTACCAGAAGTGTCAGTGATTACACCGATTAGTTTTGACCATGTGGAATGGCTGGGAGATTCTCTTTCTAGTATTGCCGCGGAAAAGGCTGGAATTATTAAACCTGGAGTTCCAGTAGTAATTGGATATCAGCAAGACGAGGCTGAGAAAACACTTATTACCATCGCCACCGAAAAGAATAGCAAGGTGGTGAGCCTAGCTGATAGTGGATTCCAAGTGGTGGACTATGGATTTAACGGTGGCAGTTTTAAGCTTACTGAGATTTCGTCTGATATTTTCCAAATCCATATCCTCGGTTTGCATCAATTGGAAAATGCCGCAACAGCTCTTTTAGCTGCGACAGTGTTGAAAGAAAGTGGTTGGAAAATCTCAGATCAAGCGATTTTTCATGGACTTAAAAAGGCTAGGTGGGCTGCACGACTTGAGGTAGTTTCCCCAGAAAAACCATGGATACTACTAGACGCCGCTCATAATGAAGCAGGGATCAAAGTGCTTGCCAAATCCTTAACAAAACTGTTCAAAGACCAGCCGACAAAACTTACGTTTGTGATTGGAATGACCGAAAACAAGGAGCCATCGCTTCTTGATCCTTTGCTTCCACTGGCCAAACGAATGATTTTTGTGAAAGCATCCTCTGGTAGATTACCAGGAAAACAACCCGATGAGTTAAAAAACTATGTAATGGCCAAAGGGATCGCTGCCGAAGCGTATTCTGATCTCGCGGAAGGTATTAAACAAGCTTATACTGATGAATATGTTTGTATTTGCGGTTCAATATACTTACTAGGAGAAATAATCCCGATTCTTACCTAGTCGCCTGAGGAGGGAGTTCGAATGGGTAAGCGGAGTACCAATAAGCGAAGTTCAAAAGGTTCAGGATTTCGATTGTTCGTTATTTGCCTAATCTTGATGGTGGTGAGTTTCTTTCTTGGTCAATATGCTGTTAAATGGTATGGGCAGCAAAGCGCTAACAAGCGTTCTGAACAATCCAAGCAATTAGTGGTGGAGCAACAAACACCATCTTCGCCAAAGGCTCAACAATCTAAATCAGTTGATCTCAATCAGGAAAGAAATTCAAGCACTGTTCAGAACCAGAGCCAGAGCTTGAATCAGGAGATCAAGTTCCAGGTACAGTTAGGGGCGTTTTCTGTGCTAGAAAATGCCCTTACCGTTAGAGAACAATTAGAAGCAAAAGGATACGATGCGACTGTGACTGATGGACCCCCATTTAGGGTGCGTTCGGGAGGGTTTGCGACGCGAGAAGCTGCTCAGGAATATGCTAATAAGTTAGAAAAAGAGGGCTTTGAAGTCGCAATAGTTGCATTATAAGTGCGTTGTAAACTGTATTATAAGAGGTTTACCTTGAGATTGATATTGACATAACAAAGTGATTCTGTTATGCTGATTCAGGAGAATTTTTTCTGAAAGGGGAGAGGAGAATTGGCACACGTAATTAGTGAAGAATGCATCAGCTGCGGAGCATGCCAAGCAGAATGTCCAGTAGAATGTATTAGTGAAGGTGAAGAAAAGTACGAGATTGATGCTGATGAATGCATCGATTGCGGCGCATGTGCAAACGTTTGCCCTGTAGAAGCAATTAGTGAAGACTAATACATAAAAAATAAAAACCAGACAGATGGGTCTGGTTTTTTTATTATGTTTTTTGCAGCCATCACTTCATGTCCAATTCGTTCAAGAGTTATAAATGACGGTTTACGATGTTTCCATCTCTAAAAAGCTAGTGGGCAATGCGATGTGTTCCCTTTGCAAACGGGATCATATTGATAAAGCTTTCTAAACGAGTGATAATGCCACTGTCTCCATTTTTGTCGTCAAGACTAAGGGTCAGAAGGGGTTTAGAATGCTCCTTAGCTTCAATTTCAAGTATTTTGTTAACAAGAAAATCAGGACCGCAACCAAAGGCAGTTACATGGATCAAGCCTTCAATGTTTGAATCCTGGATGAAGTGCATGCCCGCACGTAGAACAGAATCGCTATAATGCCAGAAAGCGTCCTTACGGTCGTAAATATTACGTTTTAGTTTTTGAACTGGTAGTGTGTCTGCTGTATGGATCTTTACATCAAGCCCCCGCAATTGAGAAATTAAATTGGAGTTGATATAACTATCATAGAGAGCATAGGGGTAACCAAGTAGAGCAATGTTCATTTTTCCTTCTAGTTTTTGGGTAGAATTACCAGATGCAAGAATTTGCTCGGCTTCTAGCGGTGTCCAGCCATCTCGTAACAGCTCCTTGTACTTACTAATTGCTGTCAAACCGCGGCGATACGCATGGATAGCTTTAAACTTCGAAACATTAAGTGTGCGAGCAATATTTTCAATACTCCTCCACGAAGCTCGTAAACTCTTGGTACTGATTCTTGGGGAAATGATCGGAGGGATACCTTTTATTCCGTGCCTAATCATATCTGGTAGCCCGAGGAATTTTGGACAAAAATTGCTAGTGTTTTCCCAATTAATAATCCGAGGGATAAAGAGAAAATCGACCTTACTAGCTAGGTTTACCACATGGCCATAGAAAATTTTCAGAGGGATACATGCATCTGTCACCGCTTCTTTAATACCTTCATCCAATACTTTCTTATTGGTTTCCTCCGAAACCACTACTTCCATACTAAGTTCCTAGAAAAACGTTTTCCACAAAGGAAAAATCGCATAGTAATGAAGAGAGCGGGGAAAACCGATTTTGATTCTCTGCATATCAACCTCTCCTAGCACGTTTACAATAAAAACCGAATAGGCACAAATTTCCTTATAATTATAATAATATTTTGTAGAAACTGTCAAGAATTCATAAAACGAGCCTTCCTTCTCATATCTATGTAAAGTAGGGGGAGGGCTGGTAGTGAGCAAGCTCGGAAAACAGGTACTGATCTTACTAGCGCTGTTAGTAATAGGAGTTCCTCTATTAATGGTAAAAACATGTAGTTTGCCTTTTAGGGAAAAACGAGATATTCCTTTGGTAAAGGTTTGGGATGAAACTACTCAAAAACTATTGACAATAACGCTGGAAGAATATGTTAAAGGTGTTGTGGCAGCAGAGATGCAAGCCAGTTTCGAATTAGAAGCTCTAAAAGCCCAGGCAGTCGCCGCGCGGACATATGCCTATCGCAGGATCCAAAAAGGAGAACCGATTCCTGAGCATCCTGAAGCACATTTGACAACCGATTACCGATCTGGTCAAGCATGGCTTTCCACCGATCAACTCAAAGAACGATGGGGATGGGTGGACTATTTAAGGAACTGGCAGAAAATATCTCAAGCGATCGAGGAAACAAGTGGAGAAGTAATGTTTTTTAACGGAGAACCAATTTTAGCTGTGTATCATTCCACAAGTGGTGGAAGAACTGAAAACTCCGAGCACTACTGGAGTGAAAGAGTTCCGTATCTAAGAAGTGTAAGTGATCCTTATGGGAGCCACTCTCCCTATGTTTACTCAACAGCATCATTTTCCCACTCTCAGCTAGCTAAGTTATTGAATGTTAGTGGTATCAATGACATGCGAATTATTGAACGATATCCTTCAGGAAGAGTAAAAACGGTATCAGTCAATGGTACATGGTTTTCGGGTAGAGATATTAGGAGTTTGCTTAATTTGCGATCAACATGGTTTTCCATCACAGTAGAAAATGCTACTGTCGAATTTTCAGTTTGGGGTTATGGGCATGGGGTGGGAATGCCTCAATATGGCGCTGATGGAATGGCGAAGCAAGGGTATGATTATCAAGAAATTCTCCAATACTATTATCAAGGAATCGTAATAGAAAAAGTTTATTAAATCGCTGCTAAGGGAGGATTTCTATGGATCTTGATCGCAAAAGGCGCTGGCTACAACAAGAGTTAGAGGCACTAGCTGATTACCCTTGGCAAGATTACGTCCAGACCAAAAGTGAGATTGAGCATTGGGAAAGCTATAAAGAAAGTTTGTTTCGCAACCACCATTTGCTAGATCTCACCTATGAAATTGGCCCCTCTTCAATCCCTCATCATCACAGGTACAGACTGCGGCAGTAGTGCTTTCACTACTGCCTTTTGCCGTGCTTCTTTTCCTTGACAAACATACTGTTGGTCGATATGATCAAACCCAGGAACTACCTTCCTAGGAGGTTTTTGTTTATGTCTTTCATTCTTGCTTCATCATCACCTAGACGTCAAGAATTATTGGCACGCTTCGGAATCCAATTTGAAGTGAAAGTAGTACCAGCTCCTGAAAGTGTTAAGGGAGTTCCAGTAAAAGTTGCTGAAAATAATGCTTTAGCAAAGGCTTTTGCGGTAGCTAACTCTTTAGATTCATACGATATTATACTTGCTGCTGATACCATCGTGGTGCTAGATAACCAGATTCTAGGTAAACCCCGAAACGAGTCAGACGCTTATCAAACTCTGCGACTTTTAAGTGGACAAGAACATAGTGTAATAACAGGTGTTGCTTTATTACTTCCGAAGCAGGAACCTAGGGTATTCCATGAAGAAACTATAGTTAAGTTTAGGAAGATCAATGACGAAGAAATAAAGACCTATATTAAAACAAAAGAACCATTAGATAAAGCAGGTTCATATGGAATTCAAGGAATAGGCGGAATGTTTGTCGAATCTATTAATGGTTGTTATTTTAACGTTGTAGGTCTGCCAATGCCACGTTTAGCATTGGAACTGCGTTCCATTGGCATTGATGTAATCAAATTAGCTGCCCAGGGGAGATTCCAGGAGGTCAACTAATTTGAGATATGATGTGCTGATTAAGGATTTACCAGCCGAGGAACGTCCTCGCGAACGTTTGATTAAGTATGGACCCGAACGATTGTCTAATCGTGAACTACTAGCAATTCTATTGCGGACTGGTACAAAGAAAACGTCCGCATTCTCATTAGCTGATAAATTGTTGGTGAAATTTGGTTCTTTGCGAGAAATTGCCTGTGCGAGTGTTGAAGAGATCGCAGGGATCAAGGGTATTGGGTCTGCTAAAGCAGCATATATCTGCGCAGCTTTTGAATTGGCAAAACGTTTGTCAAATTCCAGTACGGAGTTAAAAGAAGTGGTCAGTAATCCCTCAGACGTAGCGAATATTGTTATGAATGAGATGCGGTTTTTGGACAAGGAACATTTTGTGATAATTATGCTCGACACCAAGCATCGGATTATTGCAAAGAAAGTGATCTCGATCGGTCATCTCAATGCTTCGCTTGTTCATCCGCGAGAGATGTTTAAGGAAGTTATCAAACGTAGTAGTGCTGCAGTAATTTTGGTACATAATCATCCTTCTGGTGACCCATCACCTAGCTCAGACGATCTGACTGTTACTCGCAGATTGGTTGAGGTAGGGAAACTGTTGGGGATACAAGTACTTGATCACCTTATTGTTGGTGATGGAACGTTTGTAAGTTTGAAAGAACAGGGATTAATGTAGATATTTTTTGGTAAGAAAGGGGCAAACCACATGTTTGGGCGTTTTTCACGAGATATTGGAATTGATTTAGGCACCGCTAATACGCTGGTTTATGTTAGAGGAAAAGGAATCATTATCAATGAACCATCAGTCGTTGCTATTAACCGCGATACGAAGGAAGTACTGGCAGTAGGAAATAAAGCTAAAGAAATGGTAGGAAGAACACCAGGCAACATAGTAGCAATTCGCCCATTAAAAGACGGGGTGATTGCCGACTTCGATATTACCGAACGGTTATTAAGGGATTTTATTTCCAAAGCGACACGTCGAACTGGATGGTTCCGCCCACGGGTGGTGGTTGCTGTTCCTTCGGGGGTGACAGAAGTAGAGGCTAGAGCGGTAACGGATGCAACGCTTTCCGCCGGCGCCAAAGATGCCAGGGTTATTGAAGAACCTATGGCGGCTGCAATAGGTTCTGGTTTGCCTGTTCAGGAGCCAACAGGAAACATGATCGTTGATATAGGGGGAGGAACAACCGAAGTTGCAGTAATCTCTCTAGGTGGGATTGTTGCGCATCGCTCAGTGAGAGTGGGTGGCGATGAGTTGGATGAAGCGATCGTTCAACATATTCGCAGAACATATAATCTCTTAGTTGGTGAACGAACCGCTGAAGCGATTAAGCAAACAATCGGTAGTGCTTTCCCAAAAGAGAAAAGCTCGATGGAAGTTAGAGGACGCGATTTAGTAACGGGGTTACCAAAGACGGTTACTGTTTCTTCCGATGAGATTCATGAAGCTTTAGCTGAACCTGTCTCAACTATTGTTGAGGCGGTCAAGGTAACACTAGAACGTACTCCACCTGAATTAGCTGCAGACATTATGGATCGGGGTATAGTATTAGCTGGTGGCGGAGCTTTGCTCTCTGGTTTAGATGAATTATTGAAGAAGGAAACAGGAATGCCGATCCATATCACCGATGATCCATTAACAGCTGTGGTAATGGGCACTGGTATTGCCCTTGAGCATTTTAACTTGCTAAAACGCGTTATGATAGGACCAAAGAAATACTAGGTTTGTAGATGGGAAGTGAAGGGGATTGTTACAAACTTTATGGCGCTGGAAATATGTAATTGCAATTGTAATCATTTTTGCTGTCATTGGTACAATCCATTTCACTTCCTCTGTTCGCGATCAATTAACGTTTGGCGAAAGAGTAATGCGCGATGTAGTGGCACCAGTGCAACGGTTATTTATGAAAGCTAATCATTTTTTTGATAACGTATATTCGTCCTTAGCTGAGTTAGGCAGTATTCGCGAGCGAAACCAAGAGCTTGAAGAACTGGTATTGAGCCTGCAACAGGAAGTTAATCAGTTAGCAGAATACCGGCGAGAGAATGTCTGGCTAAGAGAGGCTCTTGATTTTAAGGATACTGCTGAATTTGAGTTAATGGTTGCGGAGGTGATTGGACGCTCGCCAAATAACTGGATGCGTTCAATTACAATAAACAAAGGAAGCAAGCAAGGTGTTAAACAAGGAATGGCTGTAGTTTCAGCTTCTGGAATTGTTGGCACTGTGCAGGAAGTAACATCTCGAACTGCAACGGTACTGCTTAGTACCGATCCCGCCAGCGCAGTCGGGGGGTTAGTACAGAAAACAGGCGATCTTTTATTGGTGGAGGGAGATTCGAATCTATCAGGTAGGTTGATCGCTAAGCCACTGAATAGAGATATGAATCTGGCAGTGGGAGACATGGTAGTAACTTCGGGACTATCTTGGTACTTCCCTAAAGGAATTGCGATTGGGGTGGTAACAGAAGTTGTCGAAGGAAAGTATGAGTATATCGATTATGCAGTGATTGAACCTGCAGTAGATTTTTCCAGATTAGAATATGTATTTGTGGTTTTACAAGACACTGATTGAAGGTAGGAAGAGATTATGGCGTTTATTATCTATGGGGCAATCTTATTACTGACCTTGATACTCCAAACGACGCTCTTTCCTGCTTTTCCTTTTTTGGGGGTATATCCTGATCTAATAGTAGTGATTGTAATCATCTTTGCAATTTTCAATGGTCCAGTCTTTGGTGCG
Organism: Bacillota bacterium; assembly: GCA_012728115.1. GTDB lineage: Bacteria > Bacillota > Limnochordia > Darwinibacteriales > JAAYFS01 > JAAYFS01. Next base: position 24,625 of record JAAYFS010000045.1, read on the forward strand.
AAATTTGGCTTATTAGCTGGTCTATTACTAGACATTTTGACTGGGCAATTGATCGGACTTGGAGCACTGACCAAGATGACCGCGGGGATTGCTAGCGGTTTTGTCGGTCAACGCTTTTTTAAAGAAAACTATTTAATAGCTTTTTCCTCAGTATTAGTGATGTCTTTTGCGGATCAGCTTCTTTACTTAATCGGAATGTTCATTTTTGGTTTGAGCGTTTCCTGGACAGTTGCTTTTACCAAGATTGTGGTTCCTGTGAGTATTTATAACGCCATTATCGGTATCATTATTTATCGTAGATTATATTACTTTAATTTAAAGATCCAATACTGGGATGAGCTTGCGAAGAGAACGGGGTGAGTATCACGAATTGGAAAATCGACTATCTAAGCAGAGAATTCAAATCTTCTATGCTATCGTGATAATATCGCTCTTGGTCATAATAGGTAGGTTATGGTATTTTCAGATTGCGAAAGGCGAGTACTATGCTCATTTATCTGAAGGAAATAGGATGCGTCAAATTAGGACAAGTCCGAGCAGAGGAATTATTTATGATCGGCACGGCAATCCGCTGATCCGTAGTCGCCATGCTTTCACGGTTTCATTAGTGCCAGGTGGTATTCCGCAGAATTCGCAAGCTGTCATGGAACTACTTGGGGAGATCCTCCAGATGTCCGACGAGGAACTAAAAGAGGCGATCGAACGTGGACGTGGGCATCCTTACGAGTCGGTGCGTTTGGTTAGAGATGTTGACCCAAAGACAGTAATCGCTATTGAAGAAAACCGTTTTCTGCTTCCAGGTGTTTTCATCGAAGTTGAACCAGTACGAGAATATCTTTGTGGGAATCTTGCTAGCCATTTCCTTGGTTATCTGGGATTAATAAGTGCTCAAGAACTCAATCAGTTAAGTGATCAAGGATATCGAAGTTCGGATCTGATCGGTAAATCAGGCTTAGAGCGTTTATATGAGAAAGAATTGCGTGGCGAACCAGGGTTTCAGGTTGTTGAGGTGGATGCGCTCAGTAGACCTGTTCAAATCTCTGGTCAAGTTGACCCGATTCCTGGAAGTAATTTAATCACGACGATCGATAGTGAATTGCAACTAGCAGCTCAAAATGCAATGCAAGAACATTTGGCTACAATTCGCCAAAACTATCCTGAAGCAACAAGCGGAGCGATTGTAGTGATAGATCCAAGAACAGGGGAGTTACTTGCAGTAGTAAGTGAACCTGGGTTCGATCCAAGTTTATTTCTAAACGCAAAAGAGAGAAATAACTATATTCGTCAATTGAATAATAGCTCAGATTTGCCACTGTTTAATCGAGTAGTTCAAGGGCAGTATGGACCTGGTTCGGTCATTAAACCTTTTATTGCTGTAGCGATGCTCGAAGAGGGAGTTATTACACCTGACACAGTTTTTAATGCGACTGGAACCTCAAAATATGGTGTTCGGGATTGGGTTATACCGCTAGGTTTAGCCCCCTTTGGGGAAATTACTTTGACCGATGCTTTAGCTGTATCAAGCAACCATTTCTTTGCCGAGCACGGCGCCCAAGTCGGAATCGATCGGTTATCGGTGTGGTTACGTAATTTTGGTTTCGGACAACCAACGGGATTGGAAATCGCCCCTGCAGAATCAGCGGGCTTAGTGCCAGATAGAGAATGGAAAAGGGAGCGTTTCAGTGATCGCCCTAGTTCAGAGCGGGTTTGGTATCCTACTGATACCGAGCAAATCTCAATTGGGCAAGGATTTCTGACAACAACCCCCTTACAATTAGCGGTTGCTTATTGTGCGATTGCCAATCGAGGGATCGCCTACAAACCAACATTAATTCGCCAAATCGTAGGACCGAGTGGAGAAATTAAATTAGAGAATTCGCCTGAAGTCTTGATTGAACTAGATGCAAGCAAGGAGAATTTAGAAGCGGTTATTGAAGGTATGCAGGCGGTTATCACTCATCCACGGGGAACAGCACGCAACTCATTCGGTGATTTCCCAATAAAAATTGCTGGTAAAACTGGTAGTTATGAGATTCCAAACCAACCTAATCATGGCCTGTTCGCAGGGTTTGCACCTGCAGACGATCCAGAAATAGTAGTTGTGGTGATAGTTGAGCATGGAGGTGGCGGTGGTTCAGCCGCAGCGCCGATAGCTCGCAAGGTTTTTGATGCATATTTCGGTTTGGGAAAAAATGACTAGAGTGCAGGAATTAGCCAATAAGTGGCGAATTCAACGCTAGGACGTGGACTCGGTTTCATCAGTCCTTATGTTTGTGAGAAATAATAAGGGGTTGTTTTTTGAATGAGTAAGGAGGCTTGTGTGATAAAGGGAGATAGACATGGACTTTCTCTTAGTATCGCCGAAGACGTAGATATCTCCGAAGTAATATCTCAACTTCACAATAAATTGTCTTCTGCTCGCAATTTCTTTTCAGGTGCTTCAGTTCGGCTTATTGCCGATGAAAGAGAAATAAATCCGCAAGAAAGAGCTGAGATTCAAAAAGTTGTGCAAGAATATGGGATGAATTTAACGGATGATGTCCCAGAGGAAATTGAACAGCCAGTTGTTGAAACAGAAATTCAGCCAGATAATACATTGTTAATCAAAAGAACTGTTCGTTCGGGGCAAAAAGTTCATTACGATGGTAATGTGATAATCATGGGTGATGTTAATCCAGGAGCGGAAATTGCTTGTAGTGGAGATATTCTGGTGCTAGGCTCATTGAGGGGAGTTGCTCATGCTGGTATCAAAGGTGATACCCAAGCTATTGTTTTTGCTTTTCGTCTAGAGCCAACGCAGTTGAGAATTGCTCATTTTATTTCGAGAGCTCCCGACGGCAAAGTCCCTCATCCGCTTCAACCAGAAATTGCCGAAGTAAAGGATGGAATCATTCAGATTAAGAAATACAACTTTTAATATGAGGGGAGGTTTTACTTTGGCAAAGGCTATCGTTGTAACTAGTGGCAAAGGTGGAGTAGGTAAAACAACAACTACAGCAAACTTGGGAACGGGCTTAGCACAATTGGGTCATAAGGTATGTTTGGTCGATGCTGATATTGGGTTACGCAACTTGGATGTTGTCTTAGGATTAGAGAACAGAATAGTCTTTGACCTAGTTGATGTAGTGGAAGGGAACTGTCGTGTTCGTCAAGCCTTAATAAAGGATAAACGGTTTAATAATTTATTTTTACTCCCCGCTGCACAAACTAGAGAAAAAGACGCAGTTGCTCCAGAACAAATGCGAGAATTGATAAAGCAACTTAAGGAAGAATTTGATTTCATCTTGGTAGATTGCCCTGCTGGTATCGAACAAGGATTTCGAAATGCGATTTCTGGTGCCGATGATGCCTTGATTGTAACTACACCAGAAGTTTCTGCTGTTAGGGATGCGGACAGGATTATTGGACTTTTAGAAGCTGCAGAGATTTATGAACCCAAACTAGTTGTCAATCGAATCAGACCTGATATGGTCCGCAAGGGGGATATGATGAGTATCCAAGATATGATCGATATTCTCGCTATTCCGCTGATCGGTGTTGTTCCTGATGACGAAGTAATCATTATTTCAACAAATAAAGGAGAGCCTGTAGTTTTAGAGAAAAAATCCAAAGCTGGTCAGGCATATCGCAATATTGTACGCAGATTAGAAGGAGCGGAGGTGCCTTTCCTCGAACTTGAGGATAAAGGTGTCGTAGGCAGGTTAATGAGTCTATTAGGAATGGGTAACAAACAATAAAGGAGGGCCAGCGGTGTTTGACTTTTTAGGAAGACTGCTTAGAGGCTCCGACAATAGCAAGAATGTGGCTAAGGAGCGGCTACGCCTCGTTTTGATTCACGACCGCTCTAGTCTTTCGCCTGGTTTATTGGACTCACTAAAAGAAGAGCTGATCGAAGTGCTCTCTAAATACATGGAGATTGATGAATCTGGTCTGGAAGTCAATCTTGATGAAGGCGATGATTCTGTAGCTTTGGTTGCAAATATTCCTGTGAAACAAATAAAACGAAAAGTGTAGTGCAGAAGTGTCGTACGAAAGTACGAATATTAGATAATGCGGTTTGCTCGAACCTCTTCCTGGCGGGAGAGGTTTTTGTTATTTATGAATGTTTACGAATACGAATTAATATAGTGTAGACAAAGGGGAACTAAAGGGGAGGTGAGATCGTGGGCTGGCGTTTTTTGCGAAACTTGCTTTTCTCAGGTTTAGTACTTGCCGTGATTACATTATTAGTCCGACTGGATCTACCATATACAAAAAGCATCACCGATTATATCTACTATGTGTTAACAACCGACTTTGATCCTCAAGTAATACTCCAAACGATTGGATCAGGATGGTGAACTTATGCACCTTGGTAGCCTGCTAGGAATTCCAGTGCTTGTAGATCCACTTTTCTTAGTTATGCTTTTCGGTCTTTCCCTCTTCGGCTTTCTCCCGCAAACCCTGGTGTTATTCTGGGTAGTATTATTACACGAATTAGCTCATGTCCTGGTGGCGAAGTATAACGATCTATTTATCGAGGAGATCGAATTGCTTCCCTTCGGTGGGGTAGCACGTATTGATGGCATGCTTCAGCTAAATCCACCAATTGAAATCAGAGTGGCAATTGCTGGACCCCTTGTGAACCTAATCCTGGCTGGGGTTACTACCTTTTTCTTTGATGATATCCCAGTTTCGGAACAGTGGTTGCTATTCTTTATCCAGGCGAATTTTGGTATGGCAATATTTAATCTTCTTCCTACTCTTCCGTTGGATGGTGGACGAGTGCTTCGAAGTATCTTAACATCCAAAATGGGGTTTAAGCAAGCTACCGAACGGGTGGTCTTTTTTAGTAAATTTCTTGCGATAATAATTGCTCTCTTAGGCGTGGCAATTACTTATATTTATGGAAACTTCAATTCTTTAATCTTTTTGGTAATGGGATTTTTTATTTTTACAGCGAGTCATAAAGAAAAACGGGAAGCTACTTATTTGTTTATGCGGTATTTAACCCGGAAAAAACAGCAACTTAGATTAGCACGAGTAATGGATGTGAGGCAACTTGTTGCCACAGATGAAAGTTCACTAGGTGAAATTTTACGGAAATTCGTCCCTCCCAACTACCATATAGTTTGGATAGTTGATTTAGAAGGTACAATAATAGGAAAGATCGGTGAGATAGATCTAATTAACGCCCTATTCGACAAAGGGTTGACAACTAAGATTGGTGATTTAATATAGGATGGGGTATAATTAGAACTGCAATCGTTTAAATAGTTTGATGGAGGGAAGACTAACTAAATTGGACAAGAAATTGGGAGAAATTTTACCTTTAGTAAGTAAACCTGCTCGCTATACTAATAACGAGCTTAATTCAATTCATAAAAATTGGGATGAGATTGCTATTAAAATGGCATTGGCTTTCCCTGATGTTTATGAAGTTGGCATGGCAAATCTAGGCTATAAAATTCTTTATCATATTATTAATGAGCGCGAAGACGCACTTGCTGAAAGAGCTTATGCACCTTGGTTGGATATGGAAGAAAAGATGGAAGAGTACGATTTGCCATTGTTTGCACTCGAGTCGCGTAAATCCCTAAAAGAATTCGATGTGGTAGGATTTACGTTGCAATATGAACTAAGCTATTCAAATATCCTTAATATGCTTGATTTAGCTAAGATTCCGAGGCTCGTCACCGAAAGAACAGAGGATGATCCTTTGATTTGTGTCGGTGGTCCTTGTGTCTTTAATATGGAGCCTTTAGCGGACTTTGTCGATTTTGCTGTGGTTGGTGAGGCAGAGGAAGCTATCCATGAAGTCTTGGATGTACTAGTGACCGCTAAAAAAGAAGGGTTGGACAAAGAGGCAACGTTGTTAAAACTAATGCCTATTCCTGGAGTATATATTCCTAAATTCTATGAACCCGTCTATAACGAAGATCAAACTTTGAAAGAGCTTCGACCTTTAGTAGAAGGTGCTCCGAAAAAGATTATTAAGAGAGTAGTAGAGGATCTGGATCAGGCTATGTTTCCTGATAAATTCATAGTACCTTTCATGGATGTGGTTCACGACAGGGTAGTGGTCGAAGTATTACGTGGCTGTACCAGAGGTTGCCGTTTTTGTCAGGCAGGCATGATCTATCGCCCAGTACGGGAGCGAAGCCCTGAAGTATTAAAAGAACAGATTGCTAAACTAGTTAAGAGTTCAGGATATGAAGAGATTTCACTTACTTCTTTATCAAGCGGCGATTACACTTATATCAGAGAGTTAGTGATGGACTTAGTTGAAGAGTATAAGGAGAAGGGAGTAGCGGTTTCTCTACCTTCTTTAAGAGTGGACTCTTTCTCGGTTCAACTAGCTTCTGAGATTCAAAAATTCCGGAAAACGGGTCTTACCTTTGCTCCCGAAGCGGGAACCCAAAGGTTAAGAGATGTGATCAATAAAAACGTAACCGAAGAAGATCTATATGAAACCGTACGCGGAGCTTTTGCTGCTGGTTGGCATTCGATCAAACTGTATTTCATGATTGGATTGCCGACTGAAACGATGGATGATGTGGCGGGAATTGCGGAGTTAGCTAAAAAGGTCTTAGCGATCGGAAAAGAAGAACTCAAAAAGACTCAGATCAAAAGACGGCCAACCGTTTCGGTGAGTGTTTCTTCCTTTGTTCCCAAACCTCATACTCCTTTCCAATGGGAATCACAAGATTCAATCGAGTTAATTAGAGAAAAACAAAACCTGCTAAAGGACTTACTAAAAGTCCCTGGCATCAATTTCCAGTACCATGATGTGAGGACAAGCTTTTTAGAGGGTGTGTTTTCACGTGGTGATCGCCGCTTAGGTAGAGTTTTAGCTAAAGCAGTTGATTTGGGCTGTCGGTTCGATGGATGGACAGAACATTTTAAATATGAAACTTGGTTAGAAGCCTTTGAGTTATGTGGTGTGGATCCTCATTGGTATGCAAATAGAGTGCGAGAATACCCAGAAGTTTTCCCATGGGATCACATGGATACGGGAGTAAGTAAGAGATTCCTCTGGAGAGAGAAAGAACAAGCGTATGCGGAAGTTACTACTCCAGATTGTCGCTTTGAAGATTGTACTGGTTGTGCCCTTTGTTCAGGCTTACAGGTGAAAAACATTTTAAAAAAACAAGAGGGTGCTGGCGATGAATACTAAAATACGGATTAAGTTTTCGAAAGGTGATGAAGTACGCTTTTTATCTCACCTCGATTTGATGCGTACCGTGGAAAGAGCGGTTAGGCGTGCAGAAATCCCAATTGCTTTTAGTGAAGGTTTTCATCCAAAACCTAGATTCAGTTTTGCTTCAGCCTTAGCAACGGGCATAACTAGTGATGGAGAGTATGCAGATTTTATCCTTGAGGAGAAACTTAAACCTGAACAGTTTAAACAAAAGCTAAACGAACAATTACCGACAGGTATCCGCGTTCTGGAGGCGGTTGAAGTTCCAATGGCAACGTCTTCCTTGATGGCAGCAGTGAATTTAGCAAAAAATCTAGTAACTGTTAGGAATCTTCCTGAGACAGTAGCGAGTAACGTCTCTACCTTAATCGACACTTTTATTACTAAGGAAAGTAGCTTGGTGCAAAGAACGAATAAAGGTGGAGAAATCAGGACGGTGGATATTCGCCCATTAGTGTATCAAATTGTTGGTCATCAGGAGGATAATACTACTCTTTCACTAAACTTTAGTTGTGCGACAGGAAGTAAGCACAATGTCCGACCAGAGGAAGTAGTTCAGGCAATCCTTGGTTCTGATGGGCAATTCGTGTTCCATAGAGAAGGCTTGTATATTTTGAATCCAGATAGAACAGTTGTAAGTCCATTGGAGGCTTATTAAGAAGGTGTAAAAATGGGACGTAAGATTATTATCTCCTCAACTGCGCAAGATGTGAGGATTGGGATTCTCAAAGATGGCATTTTAGATGAATTATATATTGAAAACAAAGTGGAGCACAATATAGTTGGGAGTATTTATAAAGGAAGAGTTAAAGAGATTCTTCCTGGCATGTCGGCTGCCTTTATTGATATTGGTTTAGATAAGAACGCTTATCTGGCGATTAATGAAAATGATATTGCTACTAAATCTCTAAAGGTTAGGCAAGAGATCTTAGTTAAAGTTGTAAAAGAGGCTTCAGGGAAGAAAGGCGCGAGAGTAACCCAAGAACTTTCTATCCCAGGTAGATACCTGGTACTTATGCCTCATTTCGATCACGTTAGTTTTTCGCGCAATATTGTGGAACTAGAGGAGATAAACCGCTTAAGCAAGATCATTGAGACCCTTAAGGATGAAAAAACTCTTCCAGAAGGTTTTGGTGTGATTTTACGAACCGCGGCGATGGATTCTAGTGACGACGAGTTAAAGGCTGATTTGGAGTTTCTGTTAGAACTCTGGGAAAAGATTGAGCAAAAGGCAAGAAAATACTCGGCTCCTTGTGTGCTTTACACCGATCATGATTTAGTATTTCGAGTAATTCGCGATGTTTTGTCAGATGATGTTAAAGAAATAATAGTTGATGATGCCAACGTCTATCAAAGGATTTTGGAAATGAGTGACTCTTTCCCATTTCCTCGTGGTTCGATAATAGATTTTTTTCAAAAAGAAATCCCTATTTTTGCCTACTATGGAATCGATAATCAGATTGAGAGTGCCCTACGCAGGAAAGTCTGGCTTGATTGCGGTGGTTACTTGATTTTTGATCACACTGAAGCTTTTTTGAGCATTGACGTAAATACTGGAAAGTATGTTGGTAAGACCAACTTTGCTGAAACAATACTCAAGACCAATCTGGAAGCGGCTTTCGAAATCGCTCGCCAACTTCGGCTTAGAAATATTGGTGGGATCATCATCATCGATTTTATCGACATGCAAGATCCGAAGGATAAAGAGAGAGTGCTTGCTGCTCTCAAAGAAGCCTTAGCGAAGGATCGCGTCAAGAGTCGGGTGATTGGATTCACCGAACTAGGGTTGGTGGAAATGACGCGTAAAAAGTCTGGAAAGTCGTTACCAGAGCTATTTGAAACCCAGTGCAATGCCTGCAAAGGGAAGGGGCGCGTTTTAGCAAAATCAATTGACAACAGTTGATTTAGGTGATAAAATCTTTTTTGTAGGTTCATGAAAATGGACCGAAAACCGCACAAAACAGGCTTGAATTAAAACACGTAGGTGTGCCTGAATTTGGCGAGTCCAAAAGTAGGAGGTGCTGGCAATGTATGCCGTAGTTGAAACTGGTGGAAAACAGTATAGAGTCAGCGAAGGAAGCGCAATTTTCGTAGAAAAATTGGATGTCGCTGAAGGTGACCAAGTTGTATTGGACAAGGTTCTTTTGTTCAATAACGGTGAAGAGACCAAGATCGGTACTCCATTCATCGAAGGAGCTAAGGTAGTTGCAAAGGTTGATAAACAAACAAAAGGCAAGAAAATTATTGTCTTTAAGTACAAGCCTAAGAAAAACTACCGTAAGAAAACTGGTCATCGCCAACCATATACAAAGCTAATTATTGAAAAGATTGAGGCGTAATGACTAAGGTTGATATTTTTATCAATCAAGATGGATATATTCATGGCTTTCAAGCGAAAGGTCATAGTGGGTATGCGGTTCATGGCGAAGATATCGTTTGCGCTGCCATTTCAGCTCTTACACAGGCAACTGTAATTGGATTAACAGAAGTGCTTAAGCTTGAGGTAGAATTTAGCCGAAAAGATCAGTTCCTAAGCTGTTATTTACCAAAGGATTTAAGTACGAAACAACGCGAAGGCGCTCAAATCCTGTTACAAACTTTGCGTAGATCGTTGGAAGCCATTTGCAAAGACTATGACCAATATTTAAAGATAAGGGAGGTACGACAATGAGAATAGATCTTCAACTATTTGCTTCGAAAAAGGGAGTAGGTAGTACTAAGAATGGACGTGACTCGATTGCCAAGAGACTTGGTGTAAAACGTCATGATGGACAATTCGTTACTGCTGGTTCCATTCTTGTTCGTCAAAGAGGCACTAGAATTAAGCCAGGTGCAAACGTTGGAGTAGGCAAAGACGATACTCTATTTGCCAAGGCAGATGGGTACGTATCCTTCCATAGAAAAGGTAAGAATTCCACATGCGTAAGCATTGTAGAGACAGTTACTGCATAAATTAGTCATGTCTGATGATCCCTTTTGTGCTATTGGTACAAAAGGGATTTTTACTAGATGTGATTTGAGATACTAAAGGAAAAAGAGGTATTACTATGTTTTTTGATAGTGTACGCATTTTTATCAAAGCTGGTGATGGGGGCGACGGTGTTGTGCGGTTTCGCCGTGAAAAATATATTCCCGCTGGTGGGCCAGCTGGTGGTGACGGCGGAAATGGTGGCAGTATCTACTTTGAAGTAGATCGAAACAAATCTACGCTGATCGATTTTAAATATCGAAGAAAATTCGTCGCGGAAAGTGGAGAGGCAGGTCAATCCTCAAAGAAAAACGGCAAGGATGGGGAGGATTTGATCATTAAAGTTCCTCCTGGTACGATTGTAAAAGATAGCGAAACTGGAGAGGTTCTGATCGATTTAACCCACGAAAACCAACGCGTTATGATCGCTAAAGGTGGTCGTGGAGGGCGTGGCAATACTCATTTTGCAACTGCAACTAGACAAGCTCCAGGTTTTGCCGAACGGGGTGAACCTGGCGAAGAGATCACTGTTGAACTAGAGCTTAAACTTATCGCCGATGTCGGATTAGTAGGCTACCCAAATGCTGGTAAATCGTCATTACTCTCAGTAGTTTCAGCTGCCAAGCCAAAGATTGCCAATTATCCTTTTACCACTCTTGTGCCAAATTTAGGAGTGGTTTCCTTAGGTGAAGATCATTCGTTCGTTTTGGCAGATATACCTGGGCTGATCGAGGGCGCTCATGCGGGTGTGGGTTTAGGTACCGAGTTTTTAAAACATATTGAACGAACCCGAGTACTTATTCACGTGATCGATGCTTCGGGGCTTGAAGGTCGTGACCCAGTTGAGGATTATTACAATATCAATAAGGAGTTGGAGTTGTATAATCCCTCCTTGGTTAAATGTCCGCAGATAATTGCCGCAAACAAAATGGATTTACCCGACGCCGAAGAGAACTATCTACGGCTCGTTGAGGTTGCTGAGAAAGAAGGAAGGCAAATCTTTCCGATCTCGGCTGCGACTACTAAAGGGACCAAAGAATTGATGCATGCGGTGGCACAAGTGTTGGCCGAGATTAAAGCCAATGAAGAAGTTGTTCCGCCACCTGTGGAACTTAGAATTATGCGTCCCAAACCTAGAGTGCATGTTCGGGACTTTACCATTAGAAAAGAAAACGAAGATTACGTGGTTGAAGGTGCAGGCTTGGCCCGCTTGATGCGAAAGATTGATTTGAATAATGAAGAAGCGATTAAGTACCTGCAAAGGTTGTTCCAAAAAATCGGCTTGTATGACAGACTAGCGGAGATGAATGTTCCCGAAGGAGCAACCGTTCGTGTCGAAGAATTGGAATTTGAATACATTGAGTAGAGGTGAATTGATGTTAACGAGTAAGCAACGTGCCTATTTACGTTCGTTAGGAAACGAATTAGAGCCAATTTTTCAAGTAGGCAAAGGAGGATTAACAGCGGAGTCACTTTTTCAAATCGGCGAAGCGTTAAAAGCGCGCGAATTAGTTAAAGTGCGTGTTTTAAAAAACTGCTTAGACGAACCGCGGGAAGTGGCAGAGGAAATCGCTGGTTCATTGGAAGCGGATTTAGTCCAAGTGATCGGCAGAAATTTCCTCTTATACAAGCGTTCTGAAGATAAAGCAAAAATCGAATTACCATAGGGGATTTTCTTAATTTAGCAGGATTTGCGGAGTAAACCTTAGAATAATTTACCTGATAAATAGTAAAGGGGTGTTTTGTTTGAAGTTTTTTATTGATACAGCTAATCTTGATGAAATTAGAAAAGCTGCCAGTATTGGCGTTATTGATGGAGTGACAACAAACCCTTCATTGGTGGCAAAAGAAGGGAATATTGATTTCCATACGCGCATTAAAGAGATCTGCGAGATCGTCGATGGTCCAGTGAGTGCCGAAGTGATTTCCTTAGACACCGAAGGTATGGTTAAGGAAGCACGGGAATTAGCGAAAATCGCTTCCAATGTAGTTATCAAAATTCCTATGACAATTGAAGGATTAAAGGCTGTTAAAATTCTCAGTGCGGAAGGAATTAAAACAAACGTAACCTTAATCTTTACAGCAAACCAAGCATTATTAGCAGCCAAAGCAGGTGCTACATACGCAAGTCCTTTCGTTGGACGACTCGATGATATTTCCAACTATGGTATGGATCTTATCGAAGAAATCGTAACAATCTATGATAACTATGGCTATGACACAGAGATCATTGTAGCCAGTATTCGTAATCCTTTACACGTTAAAGACGCTGCTTTACTAGGAGCGCATATCGCTACAATCCCATACAGCGTTATCGAACAGTTAGTAAAACATCCTCTGACAGACATCGGAATCGAAAGATTCCTAGCTGACTGGGAAAAAAACAAATAGTTAAAGGATGGTATTTCCTTTCAGAGTGGTGCAACCGTTAAGCCTTGCACCACTTTAATTATTTAGAAGTATTAGATAGAAAAGTTGGTGAAAACGGTGAGCAGTGATCGGTTGGTTGATTTGCAGGGGCAAATCGAACGAGTAACTTATCATAACGAGGAGAATAACTACGCCGTAGTGCGTCTAAAAGTTTCAGGGAGACAAACTCTGGTAACTGTAACAGGAAATATTATCAACCCTACTCCTGGAGAAGTAGTTCAATTGCGCGGCGAATGGGTTAATCATCCTAAGTATGGGGAACAGTTCAAGGCGGTTTACTGCAATTCAATTATGCCTGCTAGTCTCACTGGAATTGAGAAATACCTTGGTTCAGGCTTGATCAAAGGAATCGGTCCAGTGATGGCCAAAAGAATTGTGAAAAAGTTTAAGACCGATACGCTAGATATAATCGAAAACGATATCGAGCGGTTGCAAGAAGTAGAAGGGATCGGACAAGTACGGATAAAGATGATCAAGCAAGCCTGGGAAGAGCAAAAAGAGATTAGAAGTGTGATGATGTTTCTGCAAGCTCATGGGGTGAGTGTTGCTTATGCTAGTAAGATCTATAAGCAATACCAAGATCGGGCGATCGAAGTAGTGACCCAAAACCCCTATCAATTAGCAAGAGATATTTTTGGCATCGGTTTTATCACCGCAGACAAAATTGCCGAAAAATTAGGATTCGCTAAAGACAGCGATGTTCGGGTAGAAGCTGGGATTCTCTATGTTCTCCATCAACTTGCCGAGGATGGTCATGTTTGCTATCCTTTAAGCCAATTGATTGATGAATGTGTTAAAGTCTTAGAAGTTGATAGGGAATTAGTAACAAGGTCGCTAACCAAAACTCGGGCTGAAGGTCAAGTAATTGTTGAAGAACTTTCTTTAGAAGATAAGATGCTTTATGGTTTAGAAGAGAATAGCTTAGTATATTTGGCTCAGTACCATGTGTGTGAAACCAGCATCGCCGCCCGTTTAGCGATGTTTGCCCAACAGAAAGATTTCTTACCCGAAATCGATTGCAGCAGTGCGGTCGAGTGGGTGGAAAAGCAGTTAGCGATCAAACTTGCCCCAAAGCAAAAAGAAGCGATTGAACAAGCGGTTACGAACAAAGTAATGGTAATCACGGGAGGACCTGGTACTGGTAAGACTACGATCATTAATGCGATTTTAAAGGTCTTAGCTGCCAAGAGACTTAAAGTACTACTTGCTGCTCCAACTGGACGAGCGGCCAAAAGGATGAATGAGGCGACTGGACACGAAGCCAAAACCATTCATCGCCTTTTGGAATACAGCATGCAAAAAGGCGGTTTTCAGAGAGACGATCGCAATCCCTTGAAATGCGATTTTCTAATTATTGACGAAGCTTCGATGATCGATACAATCCTCATGCATCATTTGTTGAAGGCTGTACCACTCCATGCTCATATAGTATTTGTTGGTGACGTTAACCAATTGCCATCGGTTGGCGCGGGCAGTGTTTTTAACGATATTATTCAGTCAGGAGTAATTCCAGTTGTAGAATTAAATGAAATCTTTCGCCAGGCCAAACAAAGTACGATCGTGGTCAATGCACATCGCATAAATAGTGGTGAATTTCCTTATCTAAGGCCAACTAGTAATAGTCTAAACGATTTTTACTTTATTGAAAAAGAAGATCCCAATGAAGCTTTGCAAACCATACTGTACTTAGTTAACGAACGAATTCCAAAACGGTTTGGTTTTAACCCAATCGACGATGTGCAAGTGTTAACACCGATGCATCGGGGGGTAATTGGGGCAGGAAATCTAAACCTTGAGCTCCAAAACGCACTGAATCACCAAAAAGAATATGTGGCAAGGGGAGGCATCACTTTTAAGAAGGGCGATAAAGTGATGCAGATCCGCAATAACTACGATAAAGACGTGTTCAATGGTGATATCGGTAGAATCGTCAGGATCGATTCGGAAGAACAAGAGGTAACAATCAATTTCGATGGTAGGTACGTCAATTATGATTATTCAAATCTTGATGAGGTAGTTTTAGCTTATGCTATTTCGGTACATAAATCGCAAGGATCCGAGTATCCAGTGGTAGTTATTCCTGTTTTGACCCAACATTTCATAATGCTTCAACGCAATCTAATTTATACTGGTGTAACCAGAGGTAAGAAGTTAGTAATAATCGTTGGAACTAAGAAGGCGATGGCGATAGCGGTGAAGAACAATAAAACTCAAAAACGTTATACTTTGCTTAATGCCCGTTTACAAAAACGGATAACGAAATGAGAGGATGGATAGGAAAATGTTAAGAAGTGAAATTGATGCGTATATTCAAAAACACGGCCGTGTAATTACACCGCCACCAGAATTAGGACTTCATGAGTTTTATAAAAAATACTATAAATCCGCTTCGGGTATCCATATCTGCTCTAGTGAAAAAGTTAAAGACGATACCTTTATCGTTGTAGCGAGTGTAGCGGATGTTATGCTTTCAAAAAGAGAGGACATTAGACAAGCACTGATTGAACAAAAATGCCGAATTGGAATTATGGCAGCTGATGAGATTACAACAGACATTCCAGAACACTCGCGTTTTCCTCAACTTAATTGGGCAAGAGGTTTAGGCGGCTACAAGGGTAATGCCTTTTCAACTTGTGGTGAAGAAAACATTTGGCGTGAGGAAAATGATCGCTACAAGAGAGAATATATTCTTCCTCATGAATTTGGGCATACCATCCACTTAGCTGGTATTCAAGTCGGTGCTCCCGATCTTTTTGAAGAAATCAAGGATGCCTATCAAGAAGCAGTATCCAAAGGGCTCTGGCAAAATACCTATGCGGGTTCGAATGAAGCAGAATATTTTGCCGAAGGAGTTCAGTTCTGGTTTAATGTCGGGAATTATACTTTAGATGGTAAACCTAATGGAGTACATAACCATGTTCATAATCGTAAACTTTTGAAAGAATACGATATTCGCCTGTACAATATTATGGCAGATGTTTTCCCAGAGACTTTATTACCAAAGCCATGGGATATTGATTCATAGCATTTGGAAAGTAGGTGCAATGGTGGCCAGGAAACGAAGAATCGGTATTATGGGAGGAACATTCGATCCAATTCACTATGGACATCTGGTCACTGCAGAGCGGGCTCGCGGTGACTATGAGCTTGATCAGGTTCTTTTTCTCCCATCAGGTACTCCTCCGCATAAACCTTTGGACCAGGTAACGGATGTGAAACATCGTTATATGATGACGGTATTAGCTACTTTAACAAATCCGTATTTTGAGGTATCGCGTGTCGATATCGATCGGGAAGGAAAAAGCTATACCATCGATACTCTACGAATTCTTAAAAGCATTTACCCAGAATCGGAGCTATTCTTTATTACTGGTGCCGATGCGATCTTAGAGATAATGAGTTGGAAAAATCCAGAACGCTTGTTGGAGTTAAGTGAGTTTATTGCCGCTACTCGACCTGGTTTTTGTCTGGAAAACAGTAGCCAACAGGTCGTGGAATGGTTTAAGCGAAACAATAAACGATTACATCTTCTCCAAGTTCCAGCGATGGCGATTTCTTCTACGGATATTAGAAGTAGAGTTGCTCAAGGTCAATCGATCCGTTACTTAGTTCCAGAAGTGGTAGAACACTACATTAAAAAGAATAGGTTGTACCATTCTCAACACCCAGATAGAGAAGGTTGCGACGAATGAATGTAATCGATTGGGTTAAATCAATGGTAACTTCCGAACGCTGGAAGCACATAGAAAGTGTTAGGAAAATGGCGGTCTCCCTTGCCTCGAAATGGGATGTTGATCAAAAACAAGCTGATTTAGCTGGGCTGATCCATGATGTGGCAAGGGATTTTTCCAATGATGATTTATTGAAAATGGCCAACGAGTTTGATATAGTGATAGACGAATTTAGCCGTCAATCTCCTATCCTGCTCCACGGGCCCGTGGGAGCTATATTAGCACAAAAAAAGTTTTCATTGACTCGTGATGTCTTTAACAGTGTGTATTATCACACCACTGGCTGGAAGAACATGTCTTTTCTCGAAAAAATAGTGTATATAGCAGATAAAATCGAAGACAATAGAACATTTCCAGGGGTTGAAGTATTACGCGAAGAAGCGTTTTTGGATCTAGATCGAGCACTCATCTTAGTCTTAGAAAACTCGCTAAGATATCAATTGTCCAAGCATGCTCCTATTCATCCGTTAACAATTGAAGCTTGGAACAGTGTAGTTACTCATATGCAATAGACGGCGAACAATAGGGCCAATAGGAGGTGAGTTAAGGAATGTTAACTCCAGAAGAAGTTGCAAAACAAAGAGCAGAAATCGAAGAACGAAAAATACTCAGGCGGAAAATGCGTCGCAAAAGGATATTTACCAATATTTTGATCACAATAGTAGGTATGCTCCTCCTATTTGGAACAGTAACCTATAGCTATCTAACTAGCCAGAAACGGTTGAGACCATCCGCAAGTGGATCTCAACGCTTAAACGTACTTTTCTTAGGGACTGATGCTGCACTCGCTAAGACGAATCGAACTGATACTATCATCTTAGTATCGGTTGATTTGTCGACAGAAAAGGTGACGCTATTATCTATTCCTCGAGATACGCGCGTGTATATTAAGGATCTCGATCGCTACGATCGGATCAACGCTGTTTTCGCTCATGGTGGTCCAGAATTAACTGTTAAAACTGTTTCGGATTTTCTAGGTGTTGATATCGATTACTATGTTAAGACCGACTTTGCTGGGTTTAGTAAGATTATTGACATCCTCGGCGGGATCGAAATCGAAATAACCAAAGAAATGTACTATGTGGATACTGCTCAAAATTTAGAGATCCATTTATTGCCTGGATTGCAAAGACTTGATGGTGAAAAAGCTTTGCAATATGTCCGTTATCGTGATGATTTGGGAGACGTAGCCCTGGTTGATCCTGTGTACCAACAGTATGGTGGAAGAGTGGAACGGCAACGAAAATTTATCAGCGCGTTGATCCAACAAGTGCTCCAGCCAAGTACAATCTGGCGTATTCCTCAACTCATCAACGAGGTTTGGAAGATAGTGGATACTAATATGCCTTGGACAGAAGTGCTTTCTTACGGAATGGCATTAAGTGATTTCACTCCCGATAATATTGAGACTGCTGTTATTCCTGGCACCTCGGGTACAATCAATGGAGCATCATACTGGCTAGTAGATGAAGGGCGAACGCAGCAAATCGTTAGGTCAATGATCTCGGGATCTAATTTACCTCTAAGAATTCAGGTTCTTAACGGAACAGGAAAATCGGGATTAGCAGGGGAAGTAGCAGAAATGATACGCAGTAAAGGTTATGATGTTCTAGCAGTTAGAAATGCGGATCATTTCAATTATCCTTTTACGCTTATTTATGTGATCGATGATGCTGCTAAGCAACAGGCTCAACCTTTAGCAGAGATTTTTGGTAAACAGATCGAAGTCGCTCCCGAAAAAATCGACCGACCTGTGGATGTAACGATCATAGTCGGGAGAGATTATTTCTCAGGTTCTAGCTCATAAAAATTTAAATTAAAGAGGTGAATTCATTGTCTGAAAGAGAAAGCTTAAAGATTGCGACTCTTGCTGCTCAAGCAGCAGATGATAAAAAAGCAGAAGATGTAGTTGTTCTTGATATGCGCGACCTGACAGCAGAATTTGATTATCTTACAATTTGTAGTGTTCCAACCAGTACTCAACTGCGAGCTGTTATTGATGAAATACTGGAAAGACTTGAAGAGGAAGGTATCTCTCCCGCTAGACAAGAGGGTCGGAATAGAGATAGTTGGGTGCTCCTTGATTATCGAAGCGTGATCGTGCATGTCTTTTTGACAGAAGAGCGTACCTATTATAGTCTGGAAAAGCTTTGGGCAGATGCTAAGCAAGTAGCTTGGCAGTAGAGGAGGGGTATAGTCGATGAACTCTAATCACTCTTATGCGCACTTGGCCCAGTACTATGATCGCTTAATGGATCAGGATTATCACCAGTGGTGTGATTACCTCTTAAAGCTATGTCAGCGGATAGACTATTGCCCAAAAACTGTGCTAGAACTAGGTTGTGGTACGGGCAATATTTCTATCCTCCTAGCTACGAGGGGCTTGAAAGTGACTGGAGTAGATTTTTCTGAGGCGATGCTGGAACATGCGTATAGAAAAGCCTTAGTCACGGATTTTGACATTGTCTTTGAAAGGCAGGATATTCGTGAGTTAAACGTTCCTGGCGAATATGATTTAGTTGTAGCCGCATGTGATACCTTAAACTACATCACTATGGAAGAACACTTAGCAAGTGTTTTTTTAAGCGTACATAAACACTGTAGAAAAGACGGTGTTTTTCTTTTTGATCTCAATTCAGAAATGAAACTGCGTGAGATTTACGGAAATGAATCATACTCGGAACTTCATTCGGATTTTGCTTACTTTTGGGATAATAGTTTTGATGAAGACGAAAAAATTTGTGACATGGAACTAACCTTTTTTGTTCAAGAGCAAGATGGAGTTTATAAAAGGGTAACGGAACACCATCAACAAAAACTTTGGCGACCCGAGACTATTTTTAAATTAGCAAATAAAACTGGATGGGAGATAATCAATTATTTTGGTTTCCTAACGTTCGCGGAACCTAACTTGGATACTGAAAGATGGCAGTTTGTGGCTCGGAAAATAACTATTTGATGATGAAAAGATCGATATTTGAGTGACGAACATTCCAGATAGCTAAGGATCATTCTTATCAGCATGAATTTAGCAAAATTGTTCTGTTTTAATACAATGAACCTTTAAATTAGATAGTTATATCTAGATTATTCCACATTCTTAGTTAGAAAGCTTGAGGGCGACGGGAATCTAGGTGGGGAGAGATGGCTAGCGTAACTGATAACCTCTTTAGAGTTTCATTTCGAACACTTATATTGATGTGGGTTTTATTCCCCTTCACTCTAATTGGATTAATTACTTTGGTCATCTTTCGTGATATTTATCCACCGTTAGAACTAAATATTTTTCGTCACCTGATCGATTTATTAAGCACAAATTAGGATGCTTTATCTGTGGTATATAAATTAATTGCGGTAATGCTAATTGGACGAGTTCTTGGGTATTTAGAATTGAATTTGATGCATATCCCAGAAATTAAGTTAAAACATACGCTCAATGAAAAGTTAATGGATTTATCGTCGCGTACTCCTCTTATTTATCTGGAGGATATGATTTATTACGATCGTTTACATAAAGCGAAACAAATAGTTGACGGTGATGTTTTGCATTCATTACTTTATGATTTTGTGGTGTGCTTCAAAGTATAATTTCTTTAGGTATCTATATCGGCATTCTATCTGTTTTAGGATGGCCGATTATTTTTTTCGCTTTAACCGTTATCCCCAAAGTTTGGGTTCAAGTTAGAATGAACCAGATGAAATATGGATACTATCTGCAATCCACATTAGCGGAACGACGGGCATGGTGCTTATTAGAACTCCTTGCGTTATGATGGTTTTCTATGCGCGTAAAATAGTTGAAGTTGGTACATATCAAGAGCTGATGGCGAATAACGGATTATATGCCGAAATGTTTAGGAGCCAGGCTCAGTGGTATAGTTCAAGTTAACTTGATGGGACTTTTTAAGAAAGCAGTGAATGGGAAGGGTCGGTTTTGTGAACAAAGGAATTACGAATTTCATAATGATGTTCTTCGCGAAGCGCACTAAGCATTAAGTTCAATTTGATTATGGAGTGAAAGCGTCAAAAAACTCAACTTTTGAGAAAAACGGGATTTTTTAACGCATAAATTTTTCAATAATATAACCTGATAGCTCGTACCTTTTTGAGGATGTGAGAAGGAATTCACATATATTCTGTGGAATGATAAAAAAGATTTAATGCAAATATTTTGCCAGCGGGCATTTTGCTCCAACTTGTTATTTTGTTTGTGAAAATTCCCCTAAGTGTTAATTAGGGATTCCTGGGAGGGTGATAATTTTGAAAGCTGTAACGTTTCCTCGTGGTGGTAGTGATATTCCCCATCGAAAGGGAGCTACGGATAAAAAACCGATCGTAGTCTTGGATGCACCAGAAGAAGTGGTAATTCCGCTTCAACAACATATCGGTGCACCTTGCGAACCAGTTGTATCCGTGGGGGATCGAGTTAAGCTCGGTCAAAAAATCGGCGAAAGTAGCGCTTTTGTTAGCGCTCCTATTCATGCAAGTGTTTCTGGAGAAGTGATTGGTGTTGAGGAAAGAACCTTGCTTGATGGTCGAAAAGTAAGATGTGTTGTGATTAAGAATGATTTCAAGGATGAGTTGATCGAGGGCGGACAAAAAAGACGACTCGACCAAGTCAGCGCCGAAGAAATCCGTGCGATTGTGAAGGAAGCTGGGATAGTGGGAATGGGAGGCGCTGGGTTCCCAACGCATGTGAAGATTGCTCCTCCTAAGCCTGTCGATACAGTAATCATTAATGGCGCCGAGTGCGAACCTTACTTAACTGTAGATCATCGCTTAATGGTTGAACGGGCTGAAGAAATGATCTTTGGCTTGCGGGCAATTATGAAAGCCGTAGGTGCTAATACTGGAGTAATTGGCATCGAGGTTAATAAACCAGATGCAATTGCGAAAATGAAAGAGTTAATTAATTTGGATCAGCGTCTAAAGGTGGTTCCTTTAAAGGTCAGATATCCACAGGGTGCTGAAAAACAACTTATTAAAGCAGTTAATGGTAGAGAAGTTCCTTCGGGAGCGTTGCCCTTAGAAGTTGGATGTATCGTTAGTAATGTTCATACAGCTATTGCTATTAGCGAGGCGATTACGAACGGTATTCCTTTGTATCAAAGGGTAGTTACTGTGAGCGGTAAATGTGTTGCCGATCCACGTAATATCCTAGTGAGAATTGGAACTCCATTAAAGAACTTGCTAGATTTTTGTGGAGGTTTACTGGCCGAACCAGCTGTGATCGTTGGTGGTGGACCAATGACTGGACCAGCGGTAACAACTCTTGATTCTCCAGTAGTGAAGAATCTATCGGGAGTTTTATTCCTAGCGGAAGATGAGATCGCTCTCGATGAGAACAGACCGTGCATTAAGTGTGCCCGTTGCGTAGATGTTTGCCCAATGGGACTTACCCCGAATATGCTTGGACTATTAAGTAGTCTCGGCAAGGTTGAGCAGGCCCAGAAGATCCACCTGATGGATTGCATCGAATGTGGTCTTTGTTCCTACATTTGCCCTTCACGTCGAGGCTTAGTAAATTGGATCAAGGCGGGTAAGCAAGAACTAAATGCTAGAAGAGCGAAAGAAAGAGCGGTTTAGGGGGGAGAAACATGGCGAAATTAGCAGGGCCGTTTTTAAGGACTGATGATACTATTGAACGAATTATGCGCGATGTCCTAATTGCCTTAGTTCCAGCCTTAATTGCAGGAATCATTTTCTTTGGACTTCGGGCGTTGCTTGTTGTTTTGATAGCTACTGTTTCAGCAATTGTTTGTGAAGGAATTTTACTTAGAAAGAAACTTACTCTTAAAGATTTCTTTGGTGATGGAAGTGCCGCGGTTACTGGGGTATTACTTGGCTTAATTCTACCTCCAGGTGTAGCTTGGTGGGTACCAGTGGTCGGTTCTGTGCTAGCAATAGCATTGGGCAAATTGGCCTTTGGTGGATTAGGTAGTAATATCTTTAACCCAGCACTAGTGGGTCGGGCAATTTTATTACTAGGTTTCACTGCTTCGATGGTAGTTTTTACTCAACCATTTGATACAGTTACTACTGCAACACCACTCTTTACGATGCGGAATTTTGATTGGTCTTTAGTATGGGGAAATGTTGCTGGAAGTATCGGCGAAACATCGGTGATCGCTATCTTACTAGGTGCCATTTTCCTCTTTATCAGAGGACATATTGAGTGGAGAATTCCCGTTGGTTACATCGGTGCAGCATTTGTATCAGCCCTTCTTTGGGGACTGGATCCATGGTTTACCATTACCGCAGGAGGTCTTTTGTTTGCAGCTTTCTTCATGGCGACAGACATGGTAACCTCGCCAGTTACACCAATGGGAAGATTACTTTTCGGTATTGGTTGTGGCTTCTTAACAGTTTTTATTCGTCAGTTCACCGTTTTCCCTGAGGGTGTGACTTTTGCCATTCTAGTGATGAATGCGGTTGTCCCACTTCTTGATAAATTAACCATACCTTTAAAATTTGGATTTGGTGCAGCAAGAGAAGTCCGTTTTAGAACCACCGTAGTTGCAGTGGTAATCATTGCCCTCACATGGGGTGCTTCTGCGCTAATCGGTAAGTATACTGATGATGGAAAGCCAGTGGTTGCATTAGGAACAGTTCTTCCAATAGCTGAGTATTTAGGAACTGTTGATTATGTCGTTGAGCAATTTAAAGATGTCACATACTATGTGGCTTATCAAGACGATGCAATAGTTAAAGCTGCCTTTACTGGTCAGTCAACAGGATTTAATGGTCCGATTCATTTCTTCCTTGTTGTCGATGGTGATGGAGTAATTGAACATGTGTCAGTACTAGCTCATAAGGAAGACCCAGGTTTAGGCGCTAGAATTACTCAAGTTGGATTCCTCGAACAGTTCATTGATAAAGATGTTAATAGTGCATTAGTGATATCAGATGATATCGAAGGTTTAACAGGTGCAACTATCTCGTCAAGAGCTTTTGCAAGTGGTGTTAGACGTTCGTTAGAGAACTTCTATTCCGCGTTTTACGGCAGTGATGAAGAAGTTGGTGGATGGGCAGATGGAAATTATACTGCAACCGTTCAAAGCTTTGGTGGACCTTTGACTGTTGAAGTTGAGGTAACCAACGGCGCAATTTCTTCGGTTACTGTGGTAGAAAATAGTGATACTCCAGTGATCGCAGGACCTGCAATTGACACTATTCCTAAACGGATAGTTGAGGCTAATTCTTATGAAGTGGAAGCGATCAGTGGTGCAACTGTTACTTCTGAAGCGATTATGAAAGCTGTGAAGAATGCTTTAACAACACAATCTGACGATAATGCAGAAGTAGCTGAAGAATTAGCTGAAGGAAAGAAGCCATTTGATGTTCAAGTAGGCGATGGCGAGTATGAAGGAGTTGCTGATAGCTTTGGCGGTCAAATGACAGTTAAAGTAAAGGTAGAAGGTGGTAAGGTAGTAGATATCACTGTAGACCATACCGATACTCCATTTGTCGCTGATCCAGCCATCAAACGTCTTGTTCCAGCTCTAATCGAAGAACAAGGTTATGTAGATGCAATTTCGCAAGCGACTGTAACCTCAACTGCATTATTTAACGCAGTTGAAGATGCATTAACAGCAAAAGACAGCGGCTCCAAGCCATTTGATGTTCAAGTAGGCGATGGCGAGTATGAAGGAGTTGCTGATAGCTTTGGCGGTCAAATGACAGTTAAAGTAAAGGTAGAAGGTGGTAAGGTAGTAGATATCACTGTA
>JAAYFS010000046.1 GCA_012728115.1 Bacillota bacterium
CTAGTAACCCATTACTTTCTTTTCTAACTGCCTTAAGGCATCCCTTCCCCAGTTAAAATACCAAATCTACTCGAGTAACACCACCTATCAGAAGTTATGTCTGGCAAGCCTCTATTAAGCTTAGGTTTGTTTATACTTCGTGAATTAAAGTTATTTTTCCTGCAATAATTTTAATATTTGTGCCAGCAATTGGTAATATCAAAAAGGATCTTGGAAAGAATAACTCTATAGTTAAAAGGAATATTTTATCTAGAACATCTATTGATACTGATAGCTTGTTTTCTTTAGATTATTCCTAATCGTGTAAGCTAATTGTAAGATAGCAGTAATTCACATTTAAGGGGTGATCGCTAAACTATAGGTGTCAATGGAGGTGTTACTTTTGTCGTCAACCAAAATCGAGATGGAAAATCCTGCAAAAACAACTTTATTGATCAAAGTTACTTTTCGAGAAGGGGCTTCGTGCCATGGCGAACTTCGCTGGCTAGAGGCTAAGCGCAGCCTCCATTTTAGAAATTTCTTGGAGATGCTCTCACTTATCAATCAAGCGATCCTAAGTAACAACTCAAATTTTCAACAAAACATGCGCCAGTGGGATGAAAAGGACGCAAAACTTAGCTAAATACGTACCAATACTAAGGATGATTATTTCCAATTGAAGGAGTGATGCAAAAGGGCAATTTAAATTTTTTAAATGAATGTGCTTGTTGCTTTATATTTTCAGAGTGAGGAGAAGAGAGCCGTGCCTTTTTCCCAAAAATTCCAGATAGCTGTCCTAGCGCTTTCATTTTTTGTTTTATTTTCAAACATTGCTCTAGCTAATGAAGGAACTAAAGAATTTGATGTCTACATCTATCAAGAGGGTTCCTTCAACATACTAGAACTTGAACTCGCTAAGGAAAACTCGCTGGAAGCTGAACAATACGGTGTGTCTAACACCTTTACTGTCTATATTTATGGCAAATATAACAAAGTCGAGCAGTTGCAGGAAGGGGCATTCCACTTTGGGCTGATTACAATCAGTGGAGATACCAATGAAGTACTTCAAAAACAGATCGGGGCAAGCAATAACGGTGTTATCGCGATCTCTGGAAGCGATAACCGTATTAATGTTCTTCAAGACGGTACGTTAAACGATTCCTTAGTGAGTATCTTTGGTTTTAATAACGTCCTTTTGGTAGAACAATTCGGAGAATTAAATCAAGCCACAAGTACGATCAATGGCAAAAACAATGTTCTCCGACAACATCAAAACGGTGTACTGAATATCTCGATTATCGAGATTAGTGGTGATAACAACACTTTCGTCAACGAACAGCGTGGGGCTTTTCGAATGTATTCCATAAGGCATGTTGGCGATGGAGCGTTCATTCGACTTGTTCAAAACTAAGAATCTTATTAAAAGAAATAGCCTAGGGTTGATAGGTTTGTAATATTTTGTTTAGGAAAGGGGAACAGAAATGTCCGTGTACAAAAGAAAAACCGTCTCTCTCTTGTTATTTGTAATAGCTGCTTTACTTCTGGCGTCAGTATCAAGTTTCGCCAAGAGCGACGAAATTGAGTCAGACCGTATCTCTTTATTCGTTGCCTCACAAAAACTTCTGGAAAAAACGAAAGCTGTGCCCAAAAATATGCTCGGATTATTTATGACAAACTTCGGAGAAGGGTCCGAGTTTAATGTCGGTATGCAATTTGAAAGGAGTCTTAACGATAGCGATCAAATTCGCGTTAGCAGCGATGCTATTTATTTGAATGAAGAAAGCTCCGTTGCTCTTTTCGTAACCTTAAAAGCTTTTCCGGTATCTCGAAAAACCATTCCTTTCTTTATCGGTATCGGAGCGGGAATCCAGGATGTCAAAGACTTTAGGAATTCTATTTCCTATCACCTGACAACAGGATTTGAGATTACGGATAATTTCTTTGCAGAAATGCGCTATGTAGGTAGTGATATTGGATTTTCTATTAACAATTTGTATCCCTTTGTAGGATTTAAATTGAGTTTCTAAGGGAGGTGTAAGAATGCGAAAAAGGTTAGTCGTAATCTGTTTAATCGTTGTTTTTTGCTTTACTAACAGTCTTGTTGCTCTTGCAACCCCTACAATGTCCTGGAACTTTAAGATCTTTAACAACTTTAACGCAAGACAAGTCGCATTGAATTTAGCAATCAAACAACAAGAACTCTCAAAAACCACAAAAGAAGCTTCCTCGCTTGATCGTTTCAAAGAAAGTTTACAAAGAATGGCTATGAACAAAGCTATCCGTGATATTTTGTACTACGACCCTGATTCTGGCGATCCTGGCTATGGCTTCTTGCCAATCGACGATGGTTGGATCTACTATGAATGGGATTCCATCAACCAAACCATGAGACTCTTCTTATGGCAAGGAGACGGTTGGACAGAAATTTTCATCGGTCCAGAAGATCTTGACCCATCCGATCCACCCGATCCACCAATACTTAATTGAGGAGGTAGATACTAATGAAAAAGCCTTTATTAATTGCTGTTCTCGCTATAACCCTCCTACTAGGTGGTGGTGCTCTTGTAGCTGAAACAGCCGAAATATCTTTGGATATCCAACAACAGATGGAGGCTGTTCTCGCCTCTCCCGAAGCCATCTTAATGTCTCAACCGAATGTAACAACTGCTACTCAATTGCTCGTTGCCCTACCAGAACCTGAAACTAAAATACCGATAGCAGTTTATGCGATTCGTGACAACACTGGCCAACTCAAAGCAGATATGGGAGCCGCTTCTACCGTGGTAACTCAAGGTGCTACGGAAATGTTGATTACAGCTTTACATCGCTCAAGACAATTTAAAATCTTGGATCGTTCGAATTTCGCTGACTTTATCAACGAACAAAATCTAGTAGTTCAAAATCGAGTGGTATCGGGGCAAGGACCTGGTCTAGGCCAAATGACAGGAGCCCGTTACCTCATTTCGGGTGCTATTACCGAATACCAAGTAAGCAAAGAAACGGGAGGAATCGGTTTAGCCATCGCAGGGAAGGGCGGCTCTAAAGAATATGCTAAAGCAACTACAGCAATCGATCTTCGAGTTACAGACACCACTACAGGGGAAGTTGTCTGGGCAGAAAGTTTTAAAGGAGAGATCATTGGCGAACAAGTTGGACTCCAAGTATTCTCTTTCCTTGGCAAGAATATTGTTGAATTCGAAACAGGAAAAGGAGAACAGGAAGTAATCAACCTCATTATCCGTACCCTCTTGGAAGAAGCCGTCTTCCTCTTAGTGCAAAGCGGTGTATTAAAGCCTTAATTCAAGTAAACTCCCTTTTCTTAGGTAAGTTTTAGGTAAGATTGAAGGTTGGTTTTTGACCAAAGAAAGACTCCAGAAAAGAAACCGAATGTTTTATGAATTGTTTTTTCCGAAACTTTAGCTTTGTGTTTGTCGCTTCCATTAATGTCTGTAAGTAGAATGTAAGACAATCGTAATCCAGAGTTAAGAGAAGCTTACTAAACTAGGATTACATTAAAAAAGTTCATGGTGAATCAGATTCAATAAAGAAAATTTAAAAGGAGGAATTTTTTCCATGAAAAAAAGCCTTATATTTGCTTTAACCCTAATACTTATTCTAGCCCAATCAGTATTTGTTTACGCAGGGAACATTGCCGAAGTAACACAAACTGGAAATGGCCATCTTGCTACCGTATATCAAGAGGGCGATGAAAATGAAGCCTATGTAGAACAAGATCTTTATTCTGGTAGGGGAACGACATCAGGCGCCGTTGCGGATATCGAACAAGTGGGCATCGAAAACTATGCGAGCCAGTACCAAACTGGTAGAAATGGCACCTACGCATCAGTGATCCAAGAAGGAAATAATAATCAATCACTTCAAGATCAAGATATCGAGGGTACCACTGGAACACGCCAAAGCATACTAACTCAAGAGGGAGATGGCAACACTACTGATAATTTCCAAACCTCCTCTACCTGGGTCGAAAGTTTGCTTAAACAAGTTGGAAACAACAATCTCATCATGCTCTATCAACTTGGTGAATCCTCATCGGACATAACCCAAACTGGAGATGAAAATGCAGTCTACTTATATCAAAATCCTGGTAGCTTCTTCCTAACCCAAACTGGCGATAGAAATGAGGTCTTCGGCATTAATGAAGGCGATGACGCGGATCCTATGGGTGTAGCTGAAATCCCTCCATTCGCAGAACAATACGGTTCAAGTTTCATCGGAACCCAAGACGGAGATGATAATCAAGTTAATCTCTATCAATCAGGCAATAATGTTGGCTTGGTTAGTCAAGTCGGTTATTCGAATGTTATTGGGTTATTTCAAACTGGAATTAACCATGCGAAATTAACCCAAACAGGATATTGGCCTGTTTATGGTGTGGAAAACGTGATGACGATAAAACAAATTACCGATTCAGCATCAGAAATCCCCGACATGAACTCCATACAAGCTACTCAAACTGGTCTTTGGCAAGAATTGCTCGCTAAACAAAATGGCGAAGGCAATAAAATAGATTCTTCACAAACTGGCCTACTGGGAAATCGGGTGTCAGTATATCAAACAGGTAAATCAAACGAAGCCATTGTAGACCAAAGCGGAGCTGGAAACGTGATCATTGCTGACCAAACGGGAGAACTAAATTTTGTAAATGCTACTCAGGAAGGAGCAGGCAACGCCACCACCATTATGCAAGATGGTGTTGAAAACAAAGCCATAACAGAACAAGATGGCGCGGGAAGCTTCATCTATGTTACCCAAGGAAGCCTTCTGGAAAGCGCTGGTGAAAACTTTAATAACTGGGCAAGCGTCATCCAAGACAGTATTGATGGCTTAGTCGATATTTGGCAAGTTGGTTCATACAACGAGGCTGATGCAGAGCAATATAGCAATTTTAGCGAATTAGATATCGACCAAGACGGAGAATTTAACTATGCAACGGTAACTCAAGATCACCATTGGTTGGCTATAGGAGCCAATAATGCGTGGATCGATCAATATGGCGAATCTAACCATGCCTCTGTTTATCAATACAATAATGGAATTTCGTCCAACAATGCGACCGTTTCCCAATGGGGTGGCTACAACTACACCGATATTTACCAATATGGTTCAGGAAACAATGTTACGGTTAACCAAGACAGCTTAGATGGCGGCCCTGAACAAGGAAATAACGCTTATGTTGAGCAAGACGGACGTTATAACGATGCCAATATTACACAATACGGAATATATAACTATACAGAAGTAACACAAACATCTAATAACAATGCAACTTTAATTTCTCAAACGGGTACTGAGAATAGTGCATTTGTGAATCAAAATGGAAATGGCAACTATGCAATGATCTCCCAAACTGGAGATTTACACTCTGCCACTATTAACCAGTTCGGAAACAATAACAGTGCAACAGTAACACAACTCTAATAAAAAAAGGAATAACCATTTCGACCAGTCTAAGCTACGTTTTTAAGCTTAGACTGGTCCTTTTACCAAGAATATTTTTCGAATTTAAGCCTTCAATTTGGAAGGAGCAGTCTGTCTAAAAATCCGAAGCAAAAAAACGAACAACCATCCTATTTCCATAAAATGGTTGATCGTTTTTGGACGTTATGGTAGACTGACTTTAGAACACAGAGTTTTAAAGTTCCTTTTCCGATAAGGGCTGACTCAAGCGAAAGCTGGGTTTGGCAAAGCTGGAACCTAAGGCATAGGGCTATGGTGACCGAGCTACCGAAGAAAGGAATAGATGAAACAGAGCCTTTCTTTTCTAAGAAAGGTTATCTGTTTCTCCCTAGCCTTTCTCTAATAAGGGTAAACCCATCGCGAGGTGGGGGCACAAAGCCGCGGGCCTAACGCCGATTAGGCAGCCGGGCTACTAGAAGGAGGCAAAAATATGAAAAAAAGAATATTCGTTACGCTAATGCTGTTTAGCCTGATTTTAAGCCATGGGATGGCCACTTCCGCTAGTATAGGTATACTTGGATTGGATCATTTCCGCTTCGATTTCGAGAACTTGCTGATTAGGAAAATTTCATTCTTATTCGATAACGAATTTGAATGGGATCTCCAAACATTGATAAAGCAAGAAGGAAACGACAATATAGCTGAATCAACCCAAAGCGGTTCTTCCCATCAAGTATACATATATCAAAGCGGTGCGGACAACCTA
The DNA here is from genome assembly GCA_012728115.1 of Bacillota bacterium. Lineage (GTDB taxonomy): Bacteria > Bacillota > Limnochordia > Darwinibacteriales > JAAYFS01 > JAAYFS01. The sequence continues at coordinate 6,164 of JAAYFS010000046.1, forward strand.
TCCCAACTATTGCAGTTAGGTACCGATAACTGGGCTGGTATTTACCAAGAAGGTAATTCTAATTCCTCCCTAACTCATCAAGAGGGTGATTCGAATTGGATAGGGATCTATCAATATGGTTCCAACAACTCTGCCAGAGCCCGACAAGAAGGTTCGAATAACTGGATCGGTATTTACCAGTACGGTAATCAAAACCGTGCCACTGCAAAGCAAGTTGGCATTGGAAATATGGCTTATATTCACCAAGAAGGCAATGGGAATATAGCTAAAATCCAACAATTGGGCAATAACAACAAGGCTACCATAATACAAAAAAGTTTCTAAATGCTTTGGAGAATCTTTCTGCTTCTTCCATTTTGATACACAGCTAGTCTAAGACTAGCTGTGTTTTGTTCTTGGTATTAGTTTCCCCTATTATTCAAACTACTATTCAAAATTGGTATTTTTCCCCATCCACAAATATTATATGGGTTAAATTAGCAGATTATGTGCTTATCATAAATCAGATACCTTTTGAACCAAGCAATAGTTTTGTGATATAGTTAGATTGTACTAATTGTCACTATAAGGAGGATATTCTATGGGTAAAATCATTACTAAACCTATGGAACTCGCCGAAGCCAAAAAACTTGGCATCGACTCATGGGCACGTTGGGAATGCGAGCCAAGTTCATTCCCTTGGCATTATCCCGACCAAGAAACAGCTTATGTTTTTGAAGGAGATGTGATTGTCACTGCAAATGGAGAGCAAACTCACATTACTGGCGGGATGCTAGTGTCATTTCCCCAAGGAATGGAATGTCACTGGGAAGTTCGAAAAACGATTAAAAAAGCCTATACCTTCAATTTTCCAATAGACGAAGAAGCTTAAAAAATTCTCCCCTATGATAAACAGTTAGACAAAACGTTTATCGTAGGGGAGTAAGCGGTTTAGAAACCGACGCTTTTCTATAGCAGCTAATGTTTCCATTAAGCATTTGATCGGATTCCGTTTCTCTCTACCCCATCCGATACTGTGCTAACAGCCGCTTCTCCTCGTTCGAAAAGTAAGTCGATAAAAGCGGCTACAATTTCTGGATCGAACTGAGTTCCAGCGTTATTTTCTAACTCCTTAATAGCCCCCTGGAGCGATAGAATATCGGAATAAGATCGCCCACCAACCATAGCGTCAAAAGCATCTACAACAGCAAGGATTCTCGATTGTATTGGGATTTCTTCACCTTTTAATCCTTTAGGATATCCTTTCCCATCCCACCTCTCATGATGAGTCAGAACGTAATTGGCGATTTCCTCCAACTCTTTCACCAGTTTTAAGATCCTATAACCAACCTCTGGATGACGCTTAATCTCTCTGAACTCATCTTCAGTTAGTTTCCCAGGCTTGTTTAGGATATTGCCATCAATGGCTACCTTCCCAATATCGTGGAAATTTCCGAGAAGACCTAGTTCTTCAACTTCCTTTTCGCTTAGTTTTAGTTTCGAACCGAGAAGTTTTGATAATTTGCAAACCCTTTGCGAATGTCCTTCTTCCCACTTACTTTTCTCATAGAGAGATTCCATTATAGCTTTTAAGGTATTATTGAGAACTCCTGGACTGGCAAACAATTTAGCTCGATACATATTGTTTTCTGCTTCATCGAACACTTCTTTGATTTCCTCATCGGGATGTTGTTTCGTGTACCAACCTAGAGAAACGGAAACAGAAACAGAATCTATTGTGGTCTCTCTAAACTTGTTTTGGATTCTTCGAGCAACTGCTTCTACCTGAGTACTATTTGTTGCTGGTAGTAGAATTATGAATTCATCCCCACCCCAGCGAGCTACAACGTCTTTCTCTCTACAATTGCGTTTAATTACTTCTGCTACCGTTTTCAAAAACCTATCGCCCATACGATGTCCAAAAGCGTCATTTATCAGCTTCAATCCATTAAGATCTGCTATGATAACCGAAAGAGGGAGACTACTTTCATTGTCCAGCCGTTTTAGCTCCTTCTCAAAATAGGTTCGGTTGTAAAGCCCCGTCAACTGATCGTGATAACTTAAGTACTCAATAATCCGTTCTTGTTCTTTCTCCTCGGTAATATCTCGAAATACAACTACAATTCCTTGTACTTCGCCCCAATCTGTTGTGATTGGGGCTAGATTGCTCGAAACATGTCGCTCGATACCATCCTTCGCAATTAACCGAATCTGCTTGGCAGAACCCACACCCTTATCTGAAACAGATCTCTCACACCTAAATCTTTTCCAATCCGTTAAAAGGTCAGTACTTAAGGTATGAAAAACTACTTCTAATGGCAACCCCATTGCCTCTTGCTGAGTCCAGCCTGTGATTTGTTCAGCGACATCATTCATTATATTGACACAACCATTTTGATCCGTTGTTATTACTCCATCGCCCACAGATAAAAGAGTTGTTCTAAAGAGTTCCTTTTCATTTCTAAGTTCATCCTCAGCCCTGCGGCGTCTCCATATATTAGCAACCAAGTTTGTAATAATAATTACCTGAACCAAAACAAAGCCTGATAGTGAATATATAATCACTTTTCGCGATTTTTCAAGGGCTATTCTCGCTTCAACCTGCTCAGTTATATCATGAAGCACACCGAAAACCGTTTCGGTTTCGGGATCATATTCTGCCATCGAGTGAAGAACTATTATTTGCTCATCAGAACCACGTCTAAATCTAAATTCGATATCATAAGGAATACCTTCTTCGATCAATTCTCGATATGCTTGAAAGCGCATAGCTTGATCCTCAACTACGACTAGTTCATCTATTTGACTCATCGTCCATTCATCGCCTCCAAGACCTAATACTCGTTTAGCCCCTTCCGAAGGGAAAAATCTATTAGTATTAACTTGATACTCCCAATTACCGATTCCAGTGATGAACTCTGCCCTATGGAGCCGCTCCTTGCTTGCTAATAATTCCATTTCTGCAACCTGCCTAGCAGTAATATCATTGATCACACAAAACAAAAAGGTGCCTTCACCTCCATCTACTGGATAGGAGTGCACCTCAACGATCCTCTCTTCACCATTTGCTAACTGTTGAGATAGGATAAAGTAGTTTTTCTCTTGTCCTGCAGTAGCTAGTACGTCCTGGTGTATTTCAGAAAAATCATTTCTCAAATCATCGATTACCATGTTTTCAAGTTGTTCCACTGAATACCCATAAAAATTACTTGCAGCTTTATTGGCATTCACTATTCTTCCTGTTTCTATGTCTATAAGCAACATAATAGCGCCATGATCATCAAAGGTATCGCTCCAAAAAACACTATTTTGGGCACATGAAACCCCTGATATGAATAAAAACATAATAGAAACAATTCCGACAATCGTGGGTGCAAGCTTAGTTCTCATTTCTAAAGCCTCCCCTTCCCACCAAATCGTTTTTGCACTTACATTTTCTTACAATACACTGTAACTGTCAAGAACGAAACTTTTTTCACAATTTTGTTGTAAAATATGAGCTGAAAAAGGAATAAATGTAGTCCCGAAAATTCCATGAAGGTTAAGAGTATCAAAGTGTAGAAAATCTATTAACGAAATATATTTTTAAACGAAAAATGTCAATTAGGAGGGTTACTATTGGCCACTGTTGGCAATGTTCTTTGGTTTATTTTGGGCGGTGGAATTCTAGCTTTGTTTTGGATAATAGTCGGGATACTGTGTTATATCACTATTATCGGAATACCCGTAGGGAAAGCATGTTTTGAGTTTGCTAAGCTATCTGCATTTCCGTATGGCAAAGAAATCATCTGAGAAACCGAACTAAGAGGAAGAAGGGTATCAACCTTTTGGAATGTAATCAACGTACTACTTAATATATTGTGGCTCCCGATAGGATTGGGCCTGACCTTGACCTATATCTTCCTTGGCGTTATCTACGCAGTCACTATTCTTGGAATACCGATTGCAATTGTGTACTTTAGAATGGGGCAGTTTTTACTATTCCCAGCAGGATGTAAAGTAGTTTCCAAAAAACAAGCTTACGCTAGCGCAGTAGCAAATGAAATCGAAAGGCGCCAACGCCTAATGTAAGCAAAAGTTCGAACCACTGTCAAACCAGTCAATACATAGAAACAGCAGTTATGGAAGGAGCGAAACTTAGTTGAGAAAATTCACTTTAAATCGCGAAGACGTAGTATTGTTCGAAATTGATATCCAGGAAAAATTAGCTCCTGTGATGAAGTATCGTGACCAAGTGATAAAGAACAATCAAATCCTGATGACAGCAGCAAAGGAAATAAATTTTCCTGTAATCGCTACCGAACAGTATCCGAAAGGTCTAGGACGAACTGTTCCAGAAATCCTTGAATTAATCGATGAAGGGAACATTTTTGCCAAGACCAGTTTTTCAGCCTATACTGATGAAATTAAAGCAACTCTTGAAAATTTAGGTAAAAAGAAAATTATAGTTACTGGAATGGAAACCCATATTTGCGTATTTCAAACTGTAAGAGATTTAATAAAAGCTGAATATGAGGTGTTCATAGTACAAGATGCGGTCGCATCGAGAACAAAACAAAACTACCGTAACGGACTAGATTTAATGGAATCAATGGGAGCGGTAATTACAAATACAGAAACTGTAATTTTTGATTTATTAAAAGTCTCAGGCACTCCCGAATTCAAGGTTATGTCAAAACTGATTAAATAACTCCCATCCAGCGTGAACTCAGTAACTACTGATACGCTTAAATAGAATTTCCCTTGGGAAAAATTAGGTGAAATTTTTTAGATATCGAGAATCCTCGGCTAAAACTTTATTGGGTATCACAAAAGCTAAAAAGACCGTTATTTGCGGTCTTTTTTGTTTATTGGATTGACTTCTTATCACCCGATTTGGGTTCTTATTTCTCCGCTCTACCTTTCCCAGCTAAATATCGATAAAAGACCAGAATAAACGAATTTTTAAAGGGATGCAGGGTCTGTATATCGAATTTTTCAAAAACACATTATGAAGGAAGGAAGTTAGAAAAAGATGCGCACTAAAATGTTGTTCGGTCTAGTACTAATCGCCCTAGTTTTCACAGGATGTTTCAGCGACCCCGTTCAAGACGATCTTATTAATTACATTAACTCTGAGTTGGCCCCCTTAGCAGATTTAGAAGCAGAAGCAATTGAAAAATACGAAAGTGTCGTCGGTATAAATTATACCAGTGATATTATAGTTTATAACACTCTAATCAGAGAGGTCGTGCCAACCTATCGTAAGTTCGTGGATCGCTTAGAAAAAATTAGGCCTCGAACAAAAGAGGTTCAAGAGGTGCACGAGTTATACATAGAGGCCGCTAACATACAATATAACGCATTCGTACAAATACTTGCAGCGATAGAACAATCCGATATAGGCTTGGTAACCATTGCAAATGAAAACTTATTTGAGAGTAGAAGGCTTTTAAGAACGTATGAAAACAAGCTTATGGCGCTGGGAGATAAGCATAATGTTGTTATAGAATAGTAGTTAAAACAAAAAGACCGCAAATCTGCGGTCTTTTTTATTCTATAATGGTGGACCTTCGGGGACTCGAACCCCGGACTCCCTGATTAAGAGTCAGGTGCTCTACCAACTGAGCTAAAGGTCCATACTTGCGGTACCTTCTAATTATAAATTAGGTGTAATTGAAAGTCAAGCAATAGATTTAACTTAATCTTTCAAAAAAATATCCGCAAAGAATGTTAAGGCTAAACCAAAAGCCAAATGGGAAATCATGATTGCCAGAACACAGCTAGGACGAAACACGATTAAATTCTCCCTATTAATCCAGATAAATATTCCAAACACTAAAACCCAAGTCAGAAGACCAAAGCAACCCCCTTTTAGATAAGTGTATTTCCTGCCAAAGTAATCCAGAAAATAACAAAAAACCACTCCCAAAGAAGCCGCAACAGTCATATCTGCTACCGCACCAATGAACATTGCTAAGGGCTCCTGAATATGTTCTTGGGGCAAGAATTGTAATGCTGCTATTTGCCAAAACAATACACGCGCTATGCCAAAATAATACAATATGTAATCAAGCAACAATCTTATCACATTCGCTAAAATCCCGATCGAAACCCCTACAGCCACTCTATCCCTCACAAAAACACCCCCAAGTAGTATTATCCACTTTGGGGGCAGAAATATTCTTTAGTACCATTTTTCAAGTTCTTTAATAATTATGGCCATTAACTCATCCTGATCGAAGTTTAAGTGATAAGCTTCGGTCAGTAGCTCCTGAACAATTTTTTCTATTCTTTGCCTGCGTTGCCCATCGTTTATTTTAATTTTTACATTGCAGACAAAGGTTCCTACACCACGCAGAGATTCTACTACGCCATCTCTTTCTAGTTCTTGGTAAGCGCGAACTACCGTGTTTGGATTGACCTCAATTTTTTTACTCAGCTCACGAATGGACGGCAACTTAGTACCAGAAGTTAAACGCCCAATTGCGACAGCATTTTTTATTTGCTGAGAAATCTGCCGATAAATAGGGACAGTTCCGTTTGGATCAACGTGAATATTCATAGCCCCTACCTCCAGATTTTCTGTTATGGTTTAATCTATCCTTCAAGCTCGGCAAATACTTTTACCCCCTTGGTGTAGACCAAGGAACCAGTCAAGATATTTAAGAGCGCATAAATTGCTATAATCATTACCAATGCAGTCGCAAAACCCCATTTAAAATGCAAGGTCGCCACAACAGTGAGCACCGCGAATATCATTCCGATTATGATATTATATAGCACATTCATATTTTGTTTGACCGCCTGTTGTTCGCTCACCCAATTTAGTTTTGGATTATTTAAATCGATCAGAATCCCTGTAAAGGACGTAAACAGAATTGGGAGCCATCCTGTTAGTAAAATTATCACGACTAAGCTCAAGGAGATTTTGATGAAGATAAAAGCTGCAATCAAAGTTGTGATTAGTCCGATATATCCTATGATCAGACCAGACAAAACTTTAGCTGTAATTTGATCCTTGTAGCTTACTGGTAAGTATTTTTTGACGAATAAACCTTCCCCCTCGCGAGAGATAGTTGAAGGCGTAACACCGTTTACCCCTCCAAGAAAGATTAGGATCGCGAATATTACAGCGACCACCATACCTTTGTTTTCAACGCCTTGAATTGCCGCTATTAGTTCTGAAAAATCTTCTGACCCTCCAGCAGTTAACATTGGCAACAACAGTAGTAACGGAAAGATAAAATTTATCAAAACACAATTTAGAAAGTAGATCGGTGTCCTAAATAGGAGCTTTAACTCAACAAGAGTATACGTCTTAATTACTGAGCCTTTGACGATTTCACGCTCAAGATCGACTATCTTGGTTTGCCCACTTCCCGAAGATTCAGATAAGCCTATAACTCCTTTGAAATACAAAAGTTCTGCCAGGTAGAGTAATAACAGAAAGGCTCCTATGGATACAGCTACGAAAATGAGCAAGTTTAAAAACCCATTAAGTGCATTAGAACTTAATAAAGCATCGGTTGCCCATTTAGTACTAGGGAAAACAGCCGAAGTAATCTTAACTAAGGAATTCTCTCCTTGTAGCAGCAATTGTTCAAGTTGCCCTGTTGAAGTGCCTTCGAGAATTCTGGTTGTCATTATGTTGACAAATAGTCCAACAAAAATGGCAACCATACCGCCAACGATCTTCAATAAATCCTTGTAGCGGGACAAATTTGTAAAGCGCATGATGACCATCACAATTATCGAACCGATGGCAAGAGGAATTATTGGCGCCAGAATAAACGAAATAGCACTATACAGATAGAACAATACTGATTGGGAGCTTTTTATTCCGTACACAATCAGCGTGGGAGCTAAAATTACGAATGCGATTCCATACTCATATAGAGTGATCACAGCAAATTTTGCTCCAATTATTTGCAAAGGTTTTAATGGCAAATGCAATAGTCCTTCGATATCGGTTGAAAAATAGAAACTACTCACTATGTAGAAGATACCGAAAAAGAAGATAAATATCGAAACAAGCGATAACGCCCAACTAACAATTACACCTTCCTGCCCGATAAGGGCTAAAGTGTTATAAGCGGAGATCTGAAACCGAGTAACGGTAAAGAGCAGGACTGGAACTAAAACCACGAAAAAGAACAAGTACAAAAATTTGGAAACCCCCGTGTTACTCTGTTTGATCCCGAAGCCATCCCCATTTCTCAACAATATCCTAGTAAGAGTTAAAGTCTTATTCTTCATCGCTTGTCAACTCCAAGAAGATCTTCTCTAACGATTCATCCTTTTCAAATCTTTCCTTCATTTCAGGGAGAGTACCAGAGAAGAGGATCTTTCCTTTATTAATTATTGCAACTCGATCACATAATTTCTCAGCCACATCTAGAACATGAGTTGAGAAAAACACGGTCTTATTTTCATTAGCATGTTCACGCATCATTTCCTTAAGGATAAATGATGATTTTGGATCTAAGCCAGTCAAAGGTTCATCCATTATCCAAACAGGTGGGTTATGCACCAAAACTCCCATAATAATAATCTTTTGCCGCATACCATGAGAATAACTTTGAATCGGATTTCTTAATACGTTTTCCATGGCAAATCTTTTGCTTAATTCGTCAATGCGCTCTCTTCTTTCACGCACTGGAACATCATACATATCTGCCATGAAGTTTAAGTACTCAATCCCTTTTAGGCGTAAGAATACGTTCGGATTATCCGAGACATAACCTATTTCACGTTTAGCAGCAATCGGATTTTGTTTGATGTCAATGCCATTGATTTTGATTGAACCACTATCCGCATTTAAAATACCTGTTATCATTTTGATAGTGGTAGTCTTGCCAGCACCGTTAGGTCCTAAGAAACCAAAGATCTGTCCTCTTGGGACCTCCAAAGTTAAATCATCCACCGCTTTTATAGTTCCACCGTAAGTCTTATTTACGTTAATTAATTCGATCAAAGTTACTCCTCCTTGGTACTTAAGATAGCAGCTAGGATATCTTCATAGAGTTTTGTTGTTTTTTCTGGCTCACGAAATCGGATAAAAATGTTGTTCCCATCTGCTTTGACATAAATAGTTGGTTCAGTTGAACCATGAATATATAACCGACTCCTACCATATTCGGCAAGGTTGTAAATCCCTTTATGAACCCCCAAAAAGGACATTCCATTAACCCGCCGTTGAATACCAGGAAGTTCCTCACGCAACTCGATCATTTCAACGTCACTAAAGCTAAACTCATAACCATAAAAACCTGTGATTTGAACCGTCTCATCTGTTAGCAAAACCTTATTTTCATTGTATCCGATAACAAACATTACTACTAAACCAAGAATGATGACAGCATTAACAACAACTGTTCCGATCGTAAGTTTTTTAGTCAAATTAACCTCCCCTTATTCATTTGTTTTCCGAAACTCCTTAGTGTACCACGTGACTAGTACACCTAAAACATACCATTCCCAATTTCCAACGTCAATACAATCTATTAATATTCGTTTAATTAGAGGAGAATTCGTTAAAAAAATAGTAATAGTAGGTAATGTCAGTAAAAGTTAAAGCTATCGGAGGTTATACTAATGTTCGACTTTTTAGGGGGTTTTTCTTTAGCAAACCAGGCCATCTGGGTTTCATTTTTTTCAATCGTTTTTTCCGCAGTTTTCGCTTTCGGCATTTCACTATTATATCGAGCGACTCATACTGGAATGAATTATGAACCCTCGTTCCTTTCAACATTAATCTTGCTCGCACCTATTGTTACGGTTGTAATGCTGTTTATTCACGGCGATCTTGTACTTTCCTTAGGATTAGTTGGCTCGTTATCGATTATTAGATTCCGTACTCCCATCAAGGATACCAGGGATATGATATTTTTGTTTTGGGCAATCGCCATCGGATTAGGTAGTGGGACTTTTAACTGGATAATAGTTATTGTTTCGTCCGTCACTCTTGCAATAATAACTCTGTTACTTTACTTCCTCCGTTTTGAACGGCCAAGTCATCAAGAATATATTCTTGTTATTATTGGGGAAGAAAATGATTCGATGGAGTCTGCCAGACAGATCGTCAGAAAGTTTTGTCCGAATGCACAACTACGTTCGCATGAAATTCAAGATCAAACATGGGAAGGAGTTTTTGAACTTAGACTTAAGAGTCTGGATGGGGAAGCAAGCTCCCTATTAATGCAAGAGCTTTCGGCAACAGCTGGAATCAGTAAAATTTCATTATTAGCGCCACAAATCGCTTTACCAGCTTAAATGCTCTGTTTAGAAAGTAGGTGCGAATATGCGCACAGTGAAAAGATTCGAATTGAAGTACTTACTAACACATTCGCAATACCTTAAGCTGCGTAACGCATTAGCTCCGTATATGAAGCAAGACAAATATACCGCTACCACTGGTAGGTACATAGTTAGAAGTTTATATTTTGATACCTTTGACTACATAGCTTATCAAGAAAAGTTGAATGGGGACCCTAGGCGGTTTAAATTACGTTTGCGTTCATATGCACGCGATTTTTCTGAAGCTGAAAAAATATCAGTGGAGATCAAAGCCAGAAGAGGAGATATCGTTGAAAAATATAGCACTTTCATATCTCCAGAGAAATATCAATCTTTTATGGTAACCAAACACTGGTTTGACTCGAATCCTGTCTTGCAAGAATTCGAACGCCAACTCTTTCTAAAATCCCAACGTCCACGTATTCTCGTAGACTATGAGCGCGAGGGATACTACTGTCGAGACGGGAATCAATTGCGTGTAACTTTCGACCATTATGCCAAAAGTACTCTCTCCAACTCACTTTTTCTAGATGATATGAATTTATTTCGATTACACAATAGGAGCACAATCGTTCTGGAGATTAAGTGCTCCACTGAAAAGCCCGAATGGCTTGTAAATCTTGTAAAAAAACACCAGCTAAAGCGCTGGTCAAATAGTAAATATGCACAAGCTGTCCAATTGAATGCTCCAGAAATAATGATACCGCGTTCTGGAATATTCTCCTTCAAAGATCAGCGTTCACTTCTATTACCGAGCCGCAGGGAAATCCCATATGCCTAACGACCACGTAAACGCTGAACTAAGCGAGCTATTGGTGATGATTTGAGAAAGATCGCATGTTTTGGACATAGTTCATGGCAACAATAACATTGGATGCAGCGCTTATGATCAATTAAAAGGGCTTGGCCATTATCGGTTATTATCTTTATGGGACAAGAATTATAGCAAATCTTACACATGATACATTTCTCTTGATCGATTATGGGATATGTTTGCCACCAAGAAAGAACTTTTCTTCCAAGAAAAGCAGGGATCCAAGGACTCTGCTTTTTTGCTTTAAAATCGGATAGTTTTAAGCTCTCAAACGGACCAATGATCGATATTTTACTTAGATCCATCATTCCAAGGTTTCTAGCTTGAGCCTGAACCAACATTTCTACTCTAGTTGGATTAATCCCAACTAAGCTACAAGCAACTGAGTCGACAGCCACACTATCACAACTCGCTATGATCGCATGAATCTTTCTTGGCGAACCAGCGGAAGGACCGTCCCCTTCCATACCGATGATCGCATCCATAATTGCCAAATGAGGACGTGATTTTTCAAATACGTCGACTAAGTAACCACTAAACTCAGGAACAGATGGCGCCACCTTATGATAGAATGCTTTCCTACCTCCAGGTACACAGCCGTACATATTCTTAACCGCGCCAGTGAAAACAGTTAATGTATGTGTCTTTAGTTTAGGGAGAGTAATAACCACATCAGCGTCATCAACCGCTTTACTGATGTAGATATCCTCATACTTTCCTCCACGTGGGTTTTTGTACCTTACAACCCCAGCAGTATCAAAATTAACCGCCTGAATTGGTAGTTCAGAAGCCAATTTATTAATACCTGCCTTTTCCAAGGCTTTGGCAGTCCAATTATCGCCTGGCACAATTCCGCCAGAGCTATCCCCAACAATCACTTGCCCTCCTACACTAAGTACTTCTTCTGCTACCGCCCGCACAAGTTCTGGTGAGTTGTGACCGCGCGATCAGGAGAAACTGGACTTAATAGATTTACCTTTAACAGCACTTTATCGCCTGGTTTTACCCAACGCTGCAAACCACCTAATTTTCGGCAAGTATCGCTAACAGCTTGTCTTACTTCTTCCCTATCATAGCTACTGCATTTTTCAATTACAACTTCAACATTCTTATTCATCTTCAGCCATCACCTTGGGGACGTCCACTGCTTCTTTAGCAACAACAACAATCGCTACCTCTCCAATAAACTTGGGATTATTAACAACCGTAAAAGAAACCCCTTTCTTATTGGCTAAACTAATTAAGGGCATTGCCTCAGAACGGCATTCTGATCTTACTGCAAGCTCAAATGCCTTTTTATCATTAAGAGCTTTTTCTATAGCCTTTTTCCCTGGTAGAGTTTTTAGTTGGTCAAACGTAATCGCTTGGACTACTCGTTCACGAAAGAATCCTAAGTAACGAAGTTTTTCATCTTTTTTTAATTCAGGTGGCCCAAAAGCACCTGCAATAATTGCTTTGTCAAGTTCAGATTTATTCTTAAAAGTGTTACCCACTTATACTCCTCCTTGCACCCCTCATTCAAGCTCCGCCCAAGCGAGCATTCCCCCCGTTAGGTTTGCTACTCGAGTAAAGCCCATTTCCTGTAGCATTCTTTGCGCAGTTCTACTTCTGTTACCACTATGACAAACCACAATAATCGGCGAGTTTCTTTCTAGATCCGCTATTTGTTGCGACTCTTCTATTGTGTCTAAAGGTATTAAAATAGAGTCTGGGATATGGCTTTGTTCAAACTCCTCTGGTTGCCTTACATCAATAATGATAAGATCTTTTCCTTTTGAAGTCCACTCCTTGAGTCGTTTTGCTGTAATCTCATTGGGAAATTGTATTTGCTCACCATGCTTAATTCCAAACATAGCTAGAAGTGCCAAACCAAGTACTAATTTTTTCTTCATCTGCTCTATCTCCTTCCTAGTTCAGATTTATCTATAATTATTATAGCCGAAGATAAATGCGAAAGTTACTTTTGTGAGGTAAAATGAGAAAAAAATAAGCCTAACCAGAAAGGATAGGCTTAAATAACTATAGTGGTGCCGAGGGAGGGACTCGAACCCTCACGGGCTTTTGGCCCAACGGATTTTAAGTCCGTAGCGTCTACCAGTTCCGCCACCCCGGCAGTTGAATCACAATCGTTATTATAGTATATAATAACTCAAGCGTCAAGTACTTTTAAATCGTTTTTTCTAGGAGAACACCTAAAA
>JAAYFS010000007.1 GCA_012728115.1 Bacillota bacterium
TAAAATTTCGAGTTTTCCTTAGCTCTTATTTTACTTTTGACTTAAGAGCATTGTTTATTCTTTAGTCTAACAAACGTCAAACTAAAAACAAACTCCGCACTTCTGTTGTTTGGTTGTCAATGTCCAAATGCCATTGATTGGCTGCTGCCTTGCGACAGCGACTTTTACATATTACCACACAATTTCGTGGTTGTCAACTGGTATTTTGATAAAAGTTTTAATTTCGTCCAACATAGTTTTCTCATGTATTAATTATGACCCAAAATGGCAACTTAATTATGGGGAGGTGACCATGTGGACGCAACAACAACGAGCAAAATCGTAATCGGTGCTGGCGTAATTGTATCCGCACTTGGATACTTCATGTTGCCAGGCGAATTTGCCGCTGGTGTGTTGGGCTTTGGTCTCGCCCATATAGTTCTTGGTCTGTTAGACCTTGCCAGACCTTCAGTTCGAGAGTAACCTATGCAAGTAGCTAGTATGTTCATCTCGAACAAAAAACACTAGATAATTGGATTTGAAATTATCTAGTGTTTAATTTTTTAAATGGCTCCTCGGGTAGGATTCGAACCTACAACCCTTCGGTTAACAGCCGAATGCTCTACCGTTGAGCTACCGAGGAAGATTTGGTGGAGATAAGCGGAATCGAACCGCTGACCTCCTGCTTGCAAGGCAGGCGCTCTCCCAGCTGAGCTATATCCCCAGAATGGTGGGCTTAGGTGGATTTGAACCACCGCCCTCACGCTTATCAGGCGTGCGCTCTGCCCAACTGAGCTATAAGCCCAAAACTCATGTTAGACCAACAAGTGGCTGACACTTTGATAGGTTACCATAAAACAAATTAAAATGCAAGGGTTTTTTGTTTTAAAAAATTAAATAACGCAGAATGAGGAGTAAAAAAAGCCCTGGAACGCCAAGGGAACCTACAATTAGTGCCGTTATCGGATTTATACCAATAACTTTTAAGCCGAACAGCGAGCTAACTAGATTGAATCCTATCAAAACTAGTCCACCAATAATTCCATTAAATATTATTTGCACGATAGCTTTAAACGGGGCATAGATCAACTTGGCTAGGAAATAGGCTATTAATAGCCCAAGCAAGTAGTAACCAACAGTATAAACGAGTTCCATTTTAATAGAGACCTCCGTGGAATAGGTTCGTCCTTTACCATTCTATTAGTAAATAAAAGAAATATGCTTAATTAATTGACAAACCTTCCACTTAAATTATCATTGAGTGGTTACCCCTAAACCAATGACCTTAGCTTGTTTGATTAACAACATATACTTTTTTTCGGCAGCTTGGATAGCTAAAACAGCATAGTCAATTAAATCTTGCTCTACAGCTTCTTCAAAAAGTCGTCTCGCATCCAACCATTCTTTATGCGCAGTTTCAATCGCATTCACAAGGTATTCTTGATACTCTTCATCATCCAAGCCCTCAATTTCGGATTGTTCAAAACTGCCGCCTAAGAACCGCTTTGCATAGTCACCAGCTTTAGTCGTGAAATAATTGATCAAATGCCTCACCTCAGCATCGAGTGTTATTTGTTTTCAGTATCGTTCAAGCTGAGGACATTTATTCACATTTCTCTCCGACCTTCTAAAGCCTTTGATAGCGTAACTTCATCCACATATTCTAAATCCCCACCTACAGGCATCCCATGTGCCATCCTCGTGACTTTTACTCCCAATGGTTTAAGAAGGCGCGCTAAGTACATTGCAGTAGCTTCCCCTTCAACATTAGGATCAGTAGCAATAATAATTTCTTTAACATCATCACTAAGGCGAGAAATTAGTTCCTGGATTCTTAATTCGCTAGGACCGACCCCATCCATCGGAGAAATGGCACCGTGCAGTACATGGTAGAGTCCTTTAAACTCCCTAGTTCGTTCGATTGCAACTACATCGCGTGGTTCTTCAACTACGCAGATCATGGAGTGATCTCTAATTGTTGAACTACAGATTTGGCATTCAGTTGCATCAGTAAAATTAAAACAAATGGAACAAAACCTCACTGTTTCTTTTGCTTGGATAATAGCATCAGCGAGGCTTCGAGCGTCCTCTATCGAGTTTTCGATTATGTAAAACGCTAGGCGCTGAGCAGTTTTCGGCCCAATTCCAGGTAGTTTTGTTAATTCTTCTATTAGGCGAGCGATCGGTTTTGCATATCGCGAAGTACTCATTCTAAATTAGTCCAGGGGGTAATCCTGGAATGTTTAATCCTCCAGTGATTTTCTTCATCTCGTTTGCGGACATTTCCTGTGCTTTACGTAAAGCTTCATTTACAGCCGCCAAAACGAGATCTTCTAGCATTTCAATATCATCTGTATCGATCGCTTCGGGTTTAATCTTTACTTCTTTTATTTCTTGATGACCTGAAGCAACAACTGTCACTACCCCGCCGCCTACTGAAGCTTCAACCGTCTTTTCGCCCAGTTCTTCCTGAATTCTTTCCATTTCCGCCTGCATTTTTTGCATTTGTTTCATCAATTTCTGCATATTCATCTTCTCAGCCATTCTCCTTTTCATCGGTTTTCTTAACCTTTACGATTCTTCCACCAAACATTTTTAGGGCTGCTGCCACACTCTCATCGAGGGTATCTTCTTGGTTTTCTGGTTGCTTTTCTTGAACTATCTTCTTCGTTACTTGAGTTTTCTTTTCTTTGGATTTTTGAGTGAACTCCTCTGGATTTCCAAAAGTACATACTATCCGCAATTCTCTTCCAAAATACTTAGTAAGGGCTCTTTCTGCCTGGGAACGATGTTTTTCCTGTTCGATACTAGCCTTATGAAAACCTCTTTCGCGTGGAAAGGCAATTGTTAAACAATCTCCTTGTAGCATAACTGGGAATCCTTCACGCAAGTACGCCTCTAACTGAATTAATCTTTCATTTCTCAGCGAAGTCAAATAGTCTCCCCAGTGATCAGCGATCTTCTTAAGATTCTCACTATCTGAATCGCTCATCTTTAACGAGACAGTCGGTTTTTCCTTAACTGGAACCGCTTCTTTTTCGACTCCATGTCTTTCTAAGCTCTGAAGTTTTTGTTTGATCTCAGTTATTTGAGTTCTCAGGTTTTTCAAATCTAAATCGAGTGATTCGCTAGTTTCACTTTGTTTAGTAATCTTCAAGACTGCTAGTTCCAGTGGGAGTCGCTGATCAATTGCATAGCGATATTCTTTCTCACATTGAGCTAAAACTTCAAGAATCTTAAGAACCTCTTCCTTAGTCCAATCATCTGAGTCTAATAATAATCTTTTCCTAAAAGAGTTAATAAGATCGCGAGTAAACTGAGCAAGGTCCTTGCCTGCTCCATAAATTTCGTTAGCTATTTTTATGGCAGTTGAGCCATCATTATTCCGCAAAGCCTCACAAAAATCGTTTACCTGTTCCTGCTTGGCAACACCGATCACTTCAACAACTTTTTCAATTGTTATGTAGTCAGAATAAGATAAGCATTGCTCAAGTATTCCTAGAGCATCCCGCATTCCACCATCGGCGTATTCTGCAATCCGTTCTAATGCTTCTTCATCAGCCTTAATATTTTCGCTTGAAGAAACAGTATTTAAACGCTCAACAATTTCTTTGGTTGAAAAACGTTTAAAATCATAACGTTGACAGCGAGAAAGGATTGTGGCGGGAATTTTGTGCGGATCAGTTGTTGCAAAAATAAAAATCACATGAGCAGGAGGTTCTTCGAGAATTTTTAAAAGAGCATTAAAAGCTTCGGTAGTTAGCATGTGGATCTCATCGACAATATACACTTTATATCTACCTGTACCAGGAGAGAATTTAGCTTGTTCGCGCAGTTCCCTTACTTCATCGATTCCGCGATTAGAGGCACCATCGATTTCAATTACATTAAGAGAGTTTCCTTGTGCTATACTCGTGCAGGGATCGCATTTGCAGCATGGATTTGCAGTCGGGCCATTCACACAGTTTAAACCTTTTGCCATCAAACGAGCAACACTAGTCTTTCCTGTCCCCCTCGGACCAGAGAATAAATAAGCATGATTGATCCTTTGAGTTTCTAAAGCTCTTGATAGAGTCTTAATCACATGTTCTTGCCCTACCACGTCGGCAAATGTTTGCGGGCGCCATTTCCTGTAAAGAGAAATATAGGCTGCCAAAACGATCCCTCCCAGCGCTAGAAGTGAGGTTACGAAAGTCAAAAAAGCCGTGCACCTACCTTCGAAACGGCCCTCCAGACGATATCCAAACAGTTAGCTCCAACCAGGCACCCTTGCGGCACATAAGAGGTTTCACTTACCGCTGCTTCCTTCCGGACCTGACGGGGTTCATGAATTCTTATTGCGCAAGACCCAATCTTCAACACCACTTATTTGGACCAGACTCCACAAAGCCAGTCCCTCAGATAGGAATTCGACCCCGCTATAGCGGATTGCGGGTACAGGGCACCGCTACCTCCCCGTCTAGCACGACACGTTAATTATAACCTAGCAATAAGAGGGTGTCAAGAAGCCTATTTTAGGGCTTTCCAACAGTTTTTGAATTAACGATATTGTGGTTCCTCATCCATTATGTGGCTGAGTCTTCCTTTCAAATGTGGTAACATCTCATCCAACCTGGTTGACATTTCCTTGTACATTTGTTTAACACTATCATCCATCGTTTCCAAAGCGAAACTCTTTAGTTGACCACTTAGGGTTTCAGCGTTAGCAATAACTTGCTCTAATTGGCGTTTTACTGTCATTGCTCTATCAACCTCCTAGGAAATTAGACTTGTTAGCGTTATTTAGCTTACTTGCTTTCTTACAAAAAGTATTCCCAAAGAGGAATAAAAAAAACGGTAATTAGAATTACCGTTTAAACTCTGATGGCGGAGAGGGGGGGAGTTGAACCCACGGGACGCGGGAACGTCCAACGGTTTTCGAGACCGCCACAATCGGCCACTCTGTCACCTCTCCAAGCAATTAGTTTCTTAGTTGGTCAAAAAACTCTTTAAGCAACGCTTGACATTGTTCCTCACAAATACCACTATATATTTCTACCTGATGATTAAGTCTTTTATCAGATAAGATATTGTAAAGTGAGTTAACAGCACCAGATTTTAAATCATAAGCACCGTAAACGATAGTTTGAATTCGAGAATTGACAATAGCGCCCGCGCACATCGGACAGGGTTCTAATGTAACATATATTTCACAATCTGTCAATCTCCATGAACCTAGATAACTCGCAGCTTGGCGAATCGCGAGTATTTCTGCATGAGCAGTCGGGTCATTATGCTTCTCCCGTTGGTTATAACCCCTGCCTATTACTTGGCTGTTTCTTACAACAATAGCACCTACAGGGACCTCACTATTTTCTAATGCCTTTCTCGCCTCAGCTATCGCACAATGCATAAATTCAATCTTCATCGGCACCGTTTCTCTCTTAAGTTATCCAAAGAACATTATACCACAAAGCTCCGTGATTTCAAGATTCTTTCGCTAAGGATTCGTTTATCTTTTTTTGTATCAATGAGTAAGGGATTTTTCTCTTAACTTTAAAACATAGAACTCCACCATTAATTAGACCTCCGCAATATTCACATGTCAAACATGCACTTGGTTGAATTCTTCGTTTTTTCAGCGGGCAGGTCATCACATCATTCACCTCCTATACTCCTTCATTTCTGATTTTAAATTCTATTAGATTTCAATTTCTATTTATTGGATTAATTCGTACCGATTTTTTGAATCCTGAGGATGAGTTTACAATTTAAATCTCTACCTTTTGGTAGAGATTTCTGTGATCACTTACTCATTAAATCCGCCTTTTTTTTGGTGCAATTCTTTCTCCGCTTCAGCTAACATTGATCTAATTAATTCGCCTCCCATTTCACCACATTCCCTTGTGCCAATATTCCCCCAATAGTTCGAATCGAAATCCGACCCAAGTTCTGAAGCGATTTCTTGCTTGAATTTCTCCACCTTAGAGCTGACCTCCGAGGAAGGGAAGCGCAACTGGGTTCGACCTTTCTTGCGAAATCTTCTTAGCACTTTATTCTCACCCCCGTCTTTTATTCTCTCCAACTCTTTTTCTGTTAAACACAAAAAACGGGCACCTGTCATAGATGCCCGTAGTATTACTATTGCTTTAGTATTGTCCAGTATTGTTCGGTTGAGCGTCTGGCTCTAGTGGGAAACCTGTTCCTGTGCTGCGGAATCCTTGGAAGTTTCCAGTTTGTCCTGCAAGCGATTGTTCAGCAGCCGCTATCATGCGGCGAACCATATGTCCACCTACAGCTCCACATTCACGGGAAGAGATATTACCCCAGTAACCTGTTTGATATTCTGAGTTGATCCCTAACTCTGAGGCTACTTCATATTTGAATTGGTCTAATGCTTTAGCAGCTTGAGGAATTACCTTTTGGTTCTTGCTTCCTGAACCTCTAGCCATTCTAAGATGTCACCTCCTTCAACTCTTTCTGCTCTTATCTTCTCCTGAGGAGAGAAATAATACGCATGTGAGTTTTGGAGGATATGCCAAATACAGCAAATTAGAAAACCTGGTTTTAAAAAAACCAGGCATTCCTTTCAAAACACTATAAACTAATTGCATCGACTGGGCAGGAGTCCGCAGCATCTTGGCAGCAACCTGCACCGTCGCAGTCAGCATCTTCTTTAACTTGAGCAATTCCTTCATCGTTCATTTCAAAAACATCTGGGCAAATCTCTGCACATAGTCCGCATCCAATACACAAATCTGGATCGACAACTGGATTAGCAGCCATTAGAAACGCCTCCCTACAAATGATGTTAGTTGATCAAAATGGGAATCGTACTTATTCTAGGTATTTTTTCACTCAAATATTCACTCGTGCTCTTCAAACAAATCCTTTCCAACGCCGCATTCTGGGCAAACCCACTCTTCTGGAAGTGCTTCAAACACTGTGCCTGGCTCGATATCTTGAGTTGGATCACCTTCTTGGGGATCATATATGTAGCCACACACTGTACACACCCATTTTTTCATCAACTTGCCTCCTCTCTATTGATTTTCTTCAAAATAGAGTCTGAGATACGAAGGAACTGAAATTCCATAAGAAGCATACATTTCTTCCATTACAGCCTCAGTTAAATCTAATTCTCCATATAATACCATGCTGTAAGGTAGTACTAGTGAAACGTTTTCCCTTTTTGCTACTTCTTCGATAAAACCGAGGATCGATTCAACCAAGTAAGTTTGCATTTCTTCATATAATTCCTGGAGTTCTAAATCATATTTTTGCGCAATAGCGTCTATTTCGCTCTCTGATTCGATATCAGCTATTTCCTTTTGAAAGCTTTCAATCATTTTCGCTCTGGTGTCTTGGAACTCTGTTACTTTGAGTTCATATTCTGGATGTGCTCCAACCAAGAAGTCAAAATCGACGAAGGCAACTTTAACTGCTGATGCATGGGCTACTGTCGACAATCCCAAAACTAGTAATAAAACGGTTAATACAATTTTTCTGCTCTTCACTTGATACCCTCCTAAAAATTGTGCTTACTTTAAGTTCCACAAATTCATGCTATTACCTTCAGGAAAACAGAAATTTAGTCGATTTATTTGTTTAAAGGAGACATAATAGTAATACCGACACGTTGTTTGTAAAGAAAGGATGAGGACACTTGGTAAAGCACCTTGTCGCACTTGGCATAAAATTTATTATTCTTTCCATTCCACTTTTTATTCTCTGGCCATTACTTGGCTCCGCCGCTTTTCTTACCCGCCTCATACTAGGATTGTCTTTAACGCTCATTACCTATGTAATCAATGACTTAGTATTTCTACCACAAATAGGTAGCCTTTCTACTTCAATTATCGATGGCATTTTAGTAGCTTTAGTGGTTTTTATAGGTCAGTTTTTTACTAGAAATATGGAGATCTCTTTTATTGCCGCGATTGTGCTAGGAATATTGATCGGTCTTGGCGAGTGGTATTTCCACAAATTTGTTAAAAGCGCTGTGCTATCCCCCTAATTGTCTTTCCAAATCAAGTCTCGCAGAAGCAACATCTGATATCTTCGTATCACCCAAAACGTCCAACAATGCGTTTTGAGCTCTTTCCCAAACATCATGTAAAGGGCAAACAACTTGTTGATCGCAAGAATGATTACTTACCAAACAACGAGTAATAGCAACTGGCCCTTCAATAACCTCGATCACTTCTTTCACTGTTATTTTTTCAGGGCTCACTAAAAGACGGATTCCCCCACCAGGTCCTCGCACACCTTCGACCCATCCATTGGCACCTAACGTCGCAATAATTTGGGGAAGAAAATTCGGAGGTATCCCCTGTTTTTGCGCTATTTCCTTCGAAGAAATATATTCGTTGGGATGGAGTGCTAATTCAACGAGAGCACGGACGGCATACTCCGCTTTTTTTGTAATTTCCATTTAACACCATCCTTTCGCGGCCTAGTAAATGCTTAGTTAAGCGCTAAATTAATTATAGCCTCTCGTTAATTTAGTGTCAATGTTGTTAAATAAATCGCACGATTATTCTGCAAATTGTTAAGAATATAATCCCGTATCCACTTGTAATTACACCCATAAGTCTGTTAAAATATGGGTATCCTCGTATAAGGGAGGTCATTTAAATGGAACGGTTAGGAATCATTGATTTAGGTTCAAACTCTGTTCGTCTTGTGATTATTGATATTAACGATCGGGGTGCCCATCATCAAATTGAGAACTTAAAAGAAACCGTCAGGCTGATTGGTGGAACCGATGAAAAGGGCTATTTATCTGAAAAGGTCATGCAATATGCAATTGATACCATAGAATTATTCGTAAATTTCTGTAAAGCCCGTCGGGTTGATAAAATTATTGCAGTTGCTACAGCTGCCATTCGACGAGCTGCGAATAGGCAAACTTTTATTGACCGTTTAAAGAAAGAAACTGGAATTTCATTCAGAGTTCTTTCTGGCGAGGAAGAAGCTCGACTAGGATACATAGGAACCGTTAATTCAATTTCCTTCTCAGATGGCTTAATGGCAGATCTTGGAGGAGGATCTTTGAAACTTGTTTCTTTCGAGAATCGTTTAGCAACAAATATTACTAGCCAGAATTTCGGAGTAGTATCCCTTACCCGAGATTTCGAGCTCCACGAAACTCCTTCACCTGAAAATATCGAGAAGCTTGAAAATTTCCTTGAAAGTGCCTTTAATAGAATCTCTTGGCTCGGAGCACGCGATAAACTGGTTGGCTTAGGGGGAACCTTCCGCCTTTTAGCACGGATATATCGAAAAACACATAATTACGTTCCCGATATTACCGATGGCCTCGAGCTTAAATTTGAAGATGTTGAGAAACTTTATCGACAATTGTCTTCATTATCCCTCGAGGAGCGATTACAAATTCCAGGCATGGAGCCAGCACGAGCAGACATTAGTGTCGCAGGTGCAGCCACAATTTATTCATTGATGAAAGTAAGTCGCAAAAAAGACTTAGTGGTTAGCACAAGTGGTATTAGGGATGGACTTCTTTATGAATACTTAAATAGATATACGAATGACCCCATTGTGTTGAGTGTAATCACCCATCAGATCAATAACCTAATCTCTTACCACGGGTTGGGAGAAAACCATCTTCGGAGAGTATCAAATCTTGCAGTAACCCTCTTTGACCAACTTCAGCCATTTCACAAAATGTCAAGCTATGATCGAAGATTGTTATTAATCGCAGGATTGCTTCACGAACTTGGGGTAGTTATTAGTGTCGATGGTAAAGATAAGCATACCTTGTATATGATCATGAACTCGCCGATTTATGGTTTGTCTCATCGCGAACGGGTAATGATCGCCTATATCGCCGCATCGCACGATGATATTTATCTTGCAAATATTGACAATTATACCAAGAATGGGCCGCTAGAAGAGCAGGACATCACAACAATCTCTAAGTTATCCGCCTTACTCCAAATCGCTCATAGCTTGGATCGTTGCAATACCGGAATTGTGTATCAATTAAGAACAAATATTCAAGCGAGGGATATCGACTTACACGTAATAGCCAAAGCAAAAGCTGATTTGGAAATAAACGATGCACAAAGAAAAGCTAAATACTTTGAACAAATCTTTGGTATGAATCTCAATATTACCAATCAGCGTTCATCATAGTCTAATTACGTTCATCGGCTAACACCTATATGATTGTGTTAGCCGATGATTGTTTTCAAAACACTACCATCTACAATTAGTTTTTAACACGTTTAGAAATGCCTCTAAACTTTCTTTATCGTCCTGATCAAATCTTGCATACTCTGGACTGTCAATGTCTAATACTCCTTTTAGGACACCGTTTACAATAATCGGAATTACAATCTCAGAATTCGAAGCTGCGTCACATGCGATATGTCCTGGGAATTGATGAACATCTTCCACAACAATAGTTTCTCGTTTTGCTGCGGCAGTACCACACACCCCTTTTTCTAAAGGAATTCGCACACATGCTGGTTTTCCTTGAAATGGTCCCAAAACAAGTTCATCCTCCTTTAGAAGATAAAAACCTGCCCAATTTATTCTTTCTAGCTCGTTAAAAAGGAGCGCAGCAGCATTCGCCAGATTGGCTATCAGATCACGCTCCTCAGAAACCAATGAATACAACTTTTTATTTAACTCCTCATAAAAACTCTTTTTTTGAGCTTTACCCGCCATTTGTTTCACTCCAATTCTCCTCTTTATATGACTAATCAGTTGTCCGCTAGGACAACTATATAATCATAATTCGAATTGGAAACTATTTTTCCTGCGCAACTGGTTCTAATTGACTCGAATCCGAATTTGATTGAACACTTCTGATCTGACCTTTGATCCTGCGCAATGAAGTAGATGGTAGGTATAAAAGATTGAAATATTCTACTAACATCCGTTCGGTTGAGAATCTATGCAATCCCATAGCGATACTATTTCTCATCATTTCTACCCATTTTGGCCGATTTTCGTAATAGGTAGGTATTACTTCATTTAACAAAACCTCGTATAATTGAGCAGCATCAAATTTCGTTTGTTCTGGTCCTTCGTATCCTCCACCGATTTGCCATCCGTTCACACCATGAATGCAACCTTCAGGCCACCAACCGTCTAGGACACTAAAGTTTAATACACCATTTAGCGCTGCCTTCATCCCTGACGTACCTGAGGCTTCAAGAGGGCGCTGAGGATTGTTCAACCAGACATCGCAACCTGAAGTCATCAATCGACCAATCGCCATATCATAGTTTTCTAGAAACACCACACTTTGAGGATACCTATCCACCATTTGAAGAACCTTCGCAAGAATATCTTTTCCTGCTTTATCCTGTGGATGGGCCTTTCCTGCAAAAACTAGTTGAACAGTTCTGTCCTGAAGTAAAGGTTCAATAACCTCTGGACGTTGGAAAATTAAACCCGAACGTTTGTACGCTGCGGCTCGACGTGCAAAACCTATTATCAGATTATCAATTTCGAGTCTAACCCCAGTTGATTGCTCAACATAATCCACTAATTGACGTTTTGCTACTAAATGACTCTTCCAGAGATTACCTTCCGAAAAATATGCATTTCTTATACCTTCATTTTGCCAGCTACCAACATGAACACCATTTGTAACCGAAATAATAGGTGCTGTTCCGATATTACCTCGCCACATAGCCCGCGCAGTCATCCCATGTAATTGGGAAACTCCATTTGCCATGTAGCTTAGCCTAAGCCCTGCAACCGTCATATTGAACGGGTCTCCACCGATTCTAACTACTTGGTCATATTCTAAACCATTCCAAGCTCCCATCAGATTAAGAATCTGATGATCATGTACTTCATTTCCTGCCATTACAGGGGTATGCGTAGTAAAGACTATTTCTTGTCTAGTCTCTTCCCATGCGTGGTCAAACGATTTTCCTTGTTCCAACTTCTCTTTTATTAACTCGAAACCAGCGAACACAGCATGTCCTTCGTTTAAATGAAAGATATCTGGATTAAATCCGAGTTCTCTTAAGGCTCTCACTCCACCGATACCAAGGATCATCTCAGCTGCTATCCTATCTTGTGCAACTCCGCCGTACAATTGTCTAGTCATCCACCCATGTGGTTGACCTTCAACGTCAGCATCTAGTAGGTATAGCGGAACATTGCCATAACGCTCAGTCTTCCAGACCCTGCAAATTACTTCTTCTTGCCTAATCCAAAGCTTAACAGTTACTCCTGTATCCTCTAATTGGGTACGATCGTAATCTTGCGGAGTATCATAAGGATATCGATTCTTATCGATAAATTGATTGGTGTATCCTTCCTTCCAAAGAATACCAACCCCGACCATCGGAAATCCGAGATCATGGGCAGCTTTTAAAATATCTCCCGAAAGAATCCCAAGTCCACCAGAATAGATCGGCAGCTTTTCATCAAGGCCGAATTCCATACAAAAGTAAGCGACTTTTGGTAGTTCGTTTTGGTTTCTATGCTGCATATATTCTCCTCCTTTTAGTAAATTGAACACTCCTGCAACAATTTCTCGATCTTTTCGCAATAATAGTTTGTTAATCGCTCTGCTTCTTCCTTACTTTCAGCCTCACTATATATTTTAAAGACTGGTTCATCTCCATCGGGTATTACCAATACCCAACCACTGTCAGTAAATTTTTTAATCCCATCAATAAACTGGGTTGTGCTTGGATCCGCAGAATTTATTAAGTTACGCATCACCCACCCTTTTGCATCCCACGGACATAGGGTCGCTTTTTCGGATCGGTAAGTCTTTATTTTTGGACAAACCTGGGATGCTGGTTTATCGGTACTACTAAGTACGCTTAGTATTTCACCAATACTTACCAAGGGTTCAATATGCGGGAAAAAGTCAATTTCTCCTTTTGGATCATGGTAATTATTTCCTAATTCGGCCGCCACCTCCATCCACATGCTAGATTCCAGTTTGGTCCTTTGGATATGTTGTTTTGTATTCTCAGCTATCCTTTCCATCATTTGAGAAATATTAAGCGGAATTGCGATTCTATCTTTGTTGCGTAATCTAGCAGCTAACATCCTTAAACCCCAAAGCTGATCATCATTGAGTGTTCTTTGATTTTCATCGAGAAGCTCCCATCCATTTTTTCCTAATTTAATGAATAGGAATGGTCTCTTTTTCGACTTAGCTGCTGGGTCAACTATCTCACAATTCAATTCCCGCAAAAATTCCTTAACTAAAAAAGTTAAATCCCCAGAACCTGTATCTAAGACAGCGACAGGTACCGTTTTTACATGTTCGCGATAAATCTCTGCAAGTTTCTTAACATACTCTTCCTCTAAACCTGAGACATAACGGTGTTGTCCGAAATCTTTAGAAGGTAACCGCGAGAAGTCTTCGCTCTGTAAAATGGTTTCTATTTTCCTTTGCTGTGCCTTTGACAAAAGAAATCCCCGTTCATCCCAGCAACGAATATTTACCTCATTGCTACCTGCATTGGCGAGACATTCACAATGAAGCGCTCCATCGGTTTTGAAAGACTGAATCCCGAAACGTGTAACATTTCCACCAACCACTCCACCATCAAGGACATCAACACCAGAACTTACTAAACCAGCTATTAGAGCAGTTTTAGCTAGTTTTCCTAGGGCACTTCGATCTGAGGTTACTAGCAGAGTCTTATTTTTTCCAATAAACTCTCCATAACCCAAACCTATTTTTACGATATTTTCTGGAGTCAATGCACCTCTAATATCTCCACAGATACCAGTTTTTGAAAACAAAACTGGAGCCTCTTGACTGCCCCATACTAGTGTTTGGGTGAGGCGAGTACCGCTCGGAACCGATTTTTCTGGCCAGATCTTTACATTCGGTGAAATCTTTACTTGAGTACCGATCGTAGTCCGATCACCAACTACAACACCTTCGTACAACCTTACTTTAGCTGCAATTTTAGCTTGCTTGGCAATTACCGCTCCCCTTATTTCACAATTCGGTCCTATCTGTACTCCTGACCAAAGAGTGGTATGTTTTATTGAGGTTCCTTTTTCGACCTGGCAATTTGAGCCGATAACGGTGTATGGTCCGATCATTACCCCAGATTCGATCTTGCTTCCTCGTCCGATAAAAGCAGGACCCGAAAATTGAATATCCCTGGGTAAATCGATGTCGTCTTCGACATATACCCCTGGATGGATTTCTTTTGGAAGTTTAATTGCAACTTTCTTGTCTAAACAATCCTTTTGAGCTTGTCGATATACCTCAAGATTTCCGACATCGGACCAATATTCGTCTGCTACGTATCCGTACAATGGAGCCTTTTGGCGAAGTAACTTCGGAAATAGGTCCTTACTAAAGTCGTAGTTTTCACCTTTTCCAAATACATCTAAAACTTCTGGTTCGAGAACATAAATCCCAGTATTAACGGTGTCACTAAAGACTTCACACCAACTAGGTTTCTCCAAAAACTGGGTAATTCTTCCTTCTTCATTTGTAATAACTACTCCATAACTCAAGGGATTAGCGACCCTTGTCAGTACCAACGTCGCCATGGCATCTTTTTCTTTATGAAAGTCAATAGCCTTTTGGAGATTAATGTCAGTTAAGGAGTCACCACTAACAACTACGAAAGTTTCATCGAGAAAACTTTGGGCATTTTTCACACTTCCCGCTGTCCCAAGTGGTTCGTCTTCAATATAATATTCCATTTCTACGCCCCAATTTGAGCCATCCCGAAAATAATCTTGAATCTTTTCAGGCATGTACCATAGGGTACTAGCAATCCGAGTAAGGTCATACCTTTTTAAAAGATTGACGATGTGCTCCATCATAGGACTGTTCAAAATAGGAACCATTGGTTTTGGTAGATCGCATGTCAGTGGTCTTAGGCGAGTTCCTCCTCCACCTGCCATTATCACTGCTTTCATTTAAATATAGCACTCCTTTATCGAATTCCATTGGCTGTTTCTTGATATCTTTCAATCGCTTGGAGATGTGGCAAATCTTTCGGGATTCTTGAAGTTTGTGCCACATAATCAGCGTTTCTTTCCATCAATTCTGAGCAAATTTTGAGAGTCTGCTTTCCGATTGCCTCCCAACTGTATTTCTCATGTACCTCGAAGTAGGCTTTGCTAGCTAACTCTCTTGCAAATTTTGGGGCCTTTAACATCGCTAAAATATTATCAGCTAGAGAACGACTATTTCCCGCATAGAACGTTAAACCGTTCACTCCATGTCTAACAATTTCTCTCAATCCTCCCACATCACTGACCACCAGGGGTGCTTGAGCTGCCATTGCTTCTAGAGCGACAATACCAAAAGGTTCATAGAGACTAGGGAATACTGCTACCTTGGCTAAACGGTACAAACTATTTCGACTCAAATCATCGATAAAGCCAGGAAAAAAAACTTTGTGTCCTACCCCCATTTCCCAAGATTTATGTCGTAAGTAATCTAACGCTGGTCCTTTACCAGCGACAATGAATTTGGCAGCAGGATGTTCACTTAAAACCAGGGGAACGCTTTCTAATAGCGTATCTACACCCTTTTCGTGGACAAGTCTACCTACAAAAAATACTATGTCTTCATCTTCCAAGGCATAAGAGCGTTTGAAATTTTTTAAATCATCATGGCATTTTTTGAAGTTTTCAGGGTACACTCCATTTGGGATTACGCTTATCTTATCTGAAGGTACCTGGTATACTTGCTTGATCTCTTCTAGCATATAGTCGCTACAGCAAATCACATGGTATGCCTCATAGGCAAGCCACCATTCAATATCGCTAATATGCCTTTGCAGATCATTGTGAATCCCATTATTCCTGCCCCACTCAGTTGCATGAATAGTTGCTAAAAGCGGGCGGCGAGTAGAGTGTTTTAAAACACTCCCAGCGTGAGCAACAAGCCAGTCATGCACATGGAGAATGTCCCATTCCCATCCTTCTAAAAATAATTGATTGGCTCTTTGAATTAGATTGAAGTTAAGGTATAATACTGAATCAAGGAAATTGAGAGGTTGTGGGTGAAACATATTTGTACGATAAACTTTAACTCCCTCTCTCATTTCCTCAGGTTCGCATCCTGGGTATCCATTTGTAATCACTCGTACATCGTGACCTTGCAGGGCGATAGTTTCAGACAGGTCTGCTACTGCTCGTCCGAGCCCTCCAACAACCTGTGGAGGATACTCCCAAGTCAACATCAAAATTCGCATTGAATCACCGCCTAATATTTTCTCTTCTAAAGGATACCCCAAATGATTGCTTTTAATTAACCTGTCTGTCTTTTTGTTGGACTCAATCGGAGGTGCTTCTCTATATTGCTAAAAAAAATTAATTTTAAGTCAAAAATTATCTTGATTCCACTGATCACATTGGTTGGAATAATCTTTGCTCGTCTTATTTTTCCCTATACAGCTCCGTTTATTTTTGCAATCGTGATCGCCGTATTAATTGATCCATTAGTTGGTTTTTTCCAAAACAAACTGCGACTTCCTAGAGGACTCGCAGTACTGCTAGTCCTGATCTTATTCTTTCTGATTCTAATTCTGATCACTACGAATCTTCTAATCACGGCTTATACCGAGCTCCAGATTCTTTATTCCAAAGAAACAGTGATCGATTTTAGCGTGGTGGAAGAATGGTTTAATTCTTTTAAGACCCTGCAGCAATACATCCCTGATACTATTTCTGATGCTGTAGAGGAAAGTATTTCGGAAGTAAACCAGTTAATCAATACCGTTGCCCGGAGCCTATTTACCACGATCTTTAATATCATTAAAGATATACCGAGGATCGTGCTGTACACATTCGTTACTTTCTTGGCAACCTTCTTTATGAGCAAGGATAAGGAAAAAGTGCAAAAAGGCCTGCTTACATTGATTCCCGAAAAATATCATCAACAGATAATTTCTGTAAGAAATGGCATTTTAGCGGGATCGATGGGATATATCAGAGCCCAATTTATCCTGATATTGATCTCAACCTCTATCGCAACCATTTGCTTTCTTGCCCTTGATCTGCGCTACGTGGTAGTTCTCGCAATTCTGATCATAATTATGGACCTGATTCCTGTGGTGGGACCATCTGTTGTTTTTGTTCCATTGGTAATCTGGTCTCTAGTTGAAGGGCAATTTTTAAGGGCGTTAGTTCTGCTCATCACTCACGGTACTATTACTGCAACGCGCCAAATCCTAGAACCTAAACTGGTTGGGGATCGCATCGGCGTTCATCCATTAATAACTCTTTTTGCTTTGTTTTTAGGAACGCGTTTACTTGGGGTTATCGGCCTTTTCGTCGCTCCTTTGCTCGTGATA
>JAAYFS010000047.1 GCA_012728115.1 Bacillota bacterium
CTTCAAGCGGGTGATGTTCCCAAAACCTATGCAGATGTGGATGATCTTATCAGGGATGTAGGTTTCAAACCAAATACTTCAATTGATGAGGGAATAGGGAAGTTTGTGGAGTGGTATAGAGATTGTTATCAGCTTAGAGAATATATGCCCTAGAGATGGTGATGTTGGTTGGAAAGGTGAATGCGATGCGACTAAAAATCTTATTTGTAATTGAAAACCTAAGTGCAGGGGGCGCGGAAAGGGTATTCGTCAACTTATTGAACAATATCGACAAGGACAAATTTGAACCTATCCTAATTCTTGTCAATGAAGGAAAAAAAGGGCAAAGTTATCGGCCACCAGAAGGTATAGAGTTAATTAATCTTAGAACGAAGAAAACTAAAGCCCTTGTTCCGCTGGCTAAGGTGATAAAGCGGGAGCAACCCGATATCGTGTTCAGTAATTTAGCACCCATAAATATTCTGTGTTTGATGGTCAAGCTACTATTACGAGATAAGGATACGGCGTATATAGTCCGAGAAACAACCATAAAATCAATAAGTGTAGCGCAGACCAAAAGCAATCCTTTTGTGCGATTCTTATATTTGAAATTGATCCAGGTTTTCTATCCACATGCCGACTCTATAGTAGCTTTATCGAACGGCTCAAAACAAGACTTAGTCGAAAACTTCAAAATAGATGAAGCGAAAATTAGGGTTATTTATAATCCGGTTGATATCCAATCGGTAGTTGACAAAAGCCTAGAGGAAATAGGGGAGATGGCCCCATCCGAGGAATCAACTTTGATCTGTGTCGGCTCTCTAGTAAAGTCTAAGGGCCATGTGTACCTAATTGAGGCAATGCATGAACTGATAAATAAACGGCAGCAAAAAGTCCGGTTACTGATATTGGGTGTAGGAGATCTTGAGAATTCTTTACGAGCCCTAGTTGCTAAATACGATCTGGCCGACAGTATTGAATTTTTGGGTTTTCAAGAGAATCCCTTTAAGTATATGAAAAACAGCGATGTTTTTGTTTTGCCTGCCATTTGGGAGGGATTTGGAAACGTGATCGTTGAAGCGATGGCATGCGGTGTTCCAGTGATATCAACTACATGTGAATCGGGTCCTAAGGAGATTATTGAGCATGGTAGAACCGGACTGCTTGTCGAAAAGGCAAACGCACGCGCCTTAAGTGACGCCATTCAAATGCTCATTTTAGATCGAGAGTACGCAGATTTTCTTTCAATAAATGCTGTAAGTCGGGCGAATGACTTCGACGTTTCTCGAATAACGCTTCAATACGAAGCCCATATTTCATCCGTTTATCGAAATATAGTAGAGGGTAGATGAACAAATGGGTTATGTAATGCTTGTCCCGTATTCTATGCTTACAATATACACTTTTCTGAGACGCAGAGACTATTTGCTGGCGGTCCTTCTTGTTGGGCAACCTATTTCTAAACTAATGCTGAAACCATTTCCTAGTTCCCCTAGCCAAAATATATTCTTAGTGATATATTTTGCTATTGGTTTTTATGCTTTGGGTATAGTAAGGTTGCAAACTCGTCGAGGGTTCAAGGTTGGAAAAGTAAGTAGAAGAAGAATAATATTGTACGTCACTTTTGTGGTATTTGTGTGCGCTTCCTTGCTATATACACCTAATAGGGAGTATGCTGTCTCGAAAACGGTTGATTTTGTCTCTACTTCTTCTATTATCATTCTCGCTACCCTGATTACCCTCGAGAATAGAATTAGTCTACAAAAGACCATGATTACTCTGGGAAATCTTTCTTTGATAATTGGGTTCGTGACGATTTTCGTCACATGGACTCATACGGGAAGCATCCTTGTAAGAGTAGGCACCTCAGCGGCGAGTGAAATAAGTTTTCGTGGAGTGAATTTAGCCGTCAGTATCTGGTTCGGACGTAGAATGGGCATTTCCTTTCTTGCTATGTTCTTCGCAACCCTGGTGGAGCCAACGAAGGCAAACAAAATAAAGAGTTTTCTTCTTTTTTTATTTACTATGTTGTCTGTTTCACGTGGGCCGATTTTTTCGTTGTTAGCAACTTTCGCCATGGCGATTGTGGTGGGGCTAAAGCACTCTTCTCAGGCAAATAGGATCATAAAAGAAGTCCTAATATTCGCCCTGATAGTAGTTCCTATCGTCGGTTTCTCACTAGTAACCAAAGAAGGCTTTCAAAGAATTCTAGATTTCGGCGATGCGAATGCTCTTGGGCGTCTTGGAATGTTTAGAATTAGTGTGGACTTGATAAAAAATAATTTGCTAGGCTATGGCATTGGCTCCTATTCGGTTTTAGCTGGGGTGGGTAGATATCCTCACAATATTGTACTTGAATTGCTAGTCGAACTTGGAATTATCGGGCTGTTTTTGTTTTCGCAACCTTTCATCAAATCTATGAGAGATAGTATTAAAATGTTATACAAGTCTAAAAAGGAAGATTGGGCTTTTGCTATGTTTTCTTTTAGTGTGTTGTTATTCGCTATTCTTAATGCTCAATTCAGTGGAGACATT
This sequence comes from Bacillota bacterium, assembly GCA_012728115.1. Lineage (GTDB taxonomy): Bacteria > Bacillota > Limnochordia > Darwinibacteriales > JAAYFS01 > JAAYFS01. Next base: position 2,515 of record JAAYFS010000047.1, read on the forward strand.
GTGTCGAATGAGTATATATGGTTCGGTGTGTTTTTGTCAGCAAGGTTGAGTGAAATCATTGCAACCGAAACAAGGTTATCGGGCCTCGAACAGAATGTTGTAGTTCGTTGAAA
>JAAYFS010000048.1 GCA_012728115.1 Bacillota bacterium
GAATTCGGCAGTGCAAATGTATCGATTTGAACATAACTTTGAAGATCCGTCTGATATCTTGGATTTAGACGAATATGTCGAGGGGGGAATTGAAAATCTCGGACCAGATGGGGCCGAATATAAAATTGAAGAACGTACTGAAGGTTCAGACGACGAGGCAAGGCGTTTTTTGGCTTTAGTTAGTGTTACCCCTTCGGAAAACGAGTTTGTTTACGAGATTGCTGAAAAATAATAATTTTTTATGATAACAAGGGTCGGAAATTTAATATAGTACAAGATCATTTTTGCCAGGATTAATTTCCTGGCATCTTACTATTTCTCTATTTTGGATAAAGGAGAGCGACCAATGAAGAACGAACAAAAGGGTGCTGCTCTGATCAGTGTATTTGTTATTGTACTAGTCTTTTCTTTGCTGGGATTAGCCATTTCACAATATCTTGTTAATCTAAATAGCAGTTCCTTACGTGACGAGTCGCTACAAAAAGCTTTTTATCTCGCTCGCTCAGGCGCCAATTTAGTAGCAAATTGGATTTATACGAATGCTAGAAATAAGCCCAGTATTTTAGATGAATTGTAGCTGGAGAGAGCACTAGTTCAGAACCTTTTAAACTTGGGGATGGGGAAGTAGTTGTAGCAGTAAAACGAGAATCCGATTCGGGATCGGAATTAGTTTTTTCTGTCGCTTCTGAGGCTAAGGTTAGGGGTTATAAAAGAACAGTGGAGATTGAAGTAATAATCAACTCTTTGGGTGTACCACCAGAGAATGTACGAGAACTCTTTCCTCCAGACTTTGATTTCGACAATGGATGGTTGGATGGAACGGATCAAAAAGATCCTATAGTCAAGTGGGTAAAGATTCTTGGAGGTGGTAAGGGGCGGATTAGGGATGATACACGTGTATCTGGCGATCCACCGATTAAATTTCCTTTTGGTATCTTAATAGAGCATCAAGAAGGGCAACAGCGTTTCAATTTTTTCTCCAAGTACCTGTTGTTTGAACATGAGCCAACAAGCCTGTATATTAAGCAAGGAAATACCCTGGCGTTACATAGTGACATTATCGTCTTCAAAGGACATATAGAGTTTGAAGGAGATCACCATAAAAATTATGGTGTGCTTGAACTTCATGCCTTGAATGGGGTATATATCGATGGGATTAAGCATGGAATTGTTGTCTTTTATGATGATGTCCTCTACGGGAAGAATAAGAATAATCTCTATCCCATGATTAAAGCGGGAGCTTACTACTTTAAAGATGGTTTGAGAATCGAAGGTAAACCAAATATGACGGTAGGATCACCTGAAGGGCTAATCCCGTTTGTTGGCGGAGGCGCTAGGATGGTATGGAGGTAGTCACTATGAAATTACAACAAGGGTTTACGTTCATGGAAGTGATGGTTGCAACATTAATCTTATTAATAGTCGTTGGTGCATTTGGCGGAATGCTTGTCGCCTATCAAGCGAGTATGAAAAATCTCGGAATTCGTACCCAGGCACAGTTTGAGTTGCAGTCACTGATGGAAACTGTTTTGGGTGGAGCTGATGATTTTTTGGAGAAGGAGCATGTTTCTATATTAAATGAATTTGATCAGGGTAATCCTTTTGAGATTCGGTTTCCTGATACTACTATGCGGTTCACAGGTTATGAAGTAAAAGTAACTAATTCTTATAAAGATAGCCAAGGAAAAATGAATGTGGTTAGCTATACTACTTTTATTCTAAATGGTGTTGAGGAATGATAATGAGGAACGAAAAAGGTTCAACCTTAATCGAGGTTTTATTAACTATCGGTATCGCGAGCTTGATTGTAGGTAGTGCGATTACGATCTTGCTTTTCGGGATAAGTTCGTATAATAGGGCGAATGAAGGGTCGAGGGTGCATCAAGAATTAAAACTTGCTGGCTTTGCAATAAGTAACGAAATAAGAAGAGTACGTCCCGATGGTGTTGAACTGGTTGATAGTAATGAGGTAAACGTTCAAGATGGTTTTAGTTATTTTTATCTGGCTAGCAAGAATGGTAAGTTCGAATTAATGCAGGTAAGCGAAGGGAAATCTCTCGCGGTCACAAGTGAGGTGATTACCGATATAGCTTTCTCAGTCGAAAAGAAGGGTAGCCAATATTACTTTGTATTTGAAATTAATTCGGATAAGTACAGCGTAGCTAGCGAAGTACTGATGCCTAATATAACTAATTATCCGAGTGAACACCTAGGGATAAAGCGCGATGCGGTGAGGTACTTAGTTAGGTAATAAGAGGATTAACACCGAGTAAGTAGAATCTATAATGGGTAAATTTATAAATCTTATTGGAAGGAGAAGAGTTATGGCAGAAGTTAAAAAGGCAAAAATCGTCCTTGATAAAGACTTTAAAATCGGCGATGTGGATAAACGCCTCTATGGCTCTTTTGTCGAACACTTAGGTAGAGCAGTTTATGGCGGAATATATGAACCTGGACATCCTACTGCCGATGAAGATGGCTTTCGACAGGACGTTTTAGATTTAGTTCGTGAATTGGATGTTCCTATCGTTCGTTATCCTGGTGGAAACTTTGTTTCTGGATACAACTGGGAAGATGGAATCGGTCCTCGGGAAAACAGACCGCGGAGATTGGAGTTAGCTTGGAGAACAATTGAAACAAACGAAATCGGCGTTAACGAATTTGCTGATTGGGCAAAGAAAGCTAATTCTGAGGTAATGATGGCAATTAACCTTGGTACAAGAGGAATCGATGCTGCTCGCAACTTGATTGAATACTGCAACCATCCAGGGGGTACTTACTGGAGTGATTTAAGAAAATCACATGGATATGCAGAACCACATAACTTTAAGCTTTGGTGTTTAGGAAATGAGATGGATGGTTCCTGGCAGATTGGTCATAAGACTGCAGAAGAATATGGACGTATCGCTTTAGAATCAGCAAAGGTAATGAAGCTCGTAGACCCAACAATTGAGTTGGTTGCGTGCGGTAGCTCATATAGAGCGATGCGGACATTCCCTGAATGGGAAGCCATCATACTTGACCATACTTATCATTACGCTGATTACGTCTCTGTTCACACCTACTATGGAAATAGAAATAATGATTTAGGAAGCTACCTAGCTCGTTCATTAGATATGGATGAGTTTATCAAGACAGTGATTGCAACGTGCGACTATATTAAAGCTAAAAAGCGTAGTAGAAAGACAATAAATCTGTCTTTTGACGAGTGGAATGTATGGTTCCATTCTAATGAAGCAGATAGGCACATTGAGCCATGGACAATTGCTCCACCACAATTAGAGGATATTTACACCTTTGAGGATGCGCTCTTAGTCGGTTGCATGTTAATTACTTTGTTAAAACATGCAGATAGAGTTAAAATCGCTTGCTTAGCACAACTAGTTAACGTAATCGCCCCAATTATGACTCGTACAGGTGGAGGAGCGTGGCGTCAAACAATCTACTATCCATTCTTACATGCTTCCAAATATGGTAGAGGTTATGTGTTGAACGTTGTTTCTCAATCTCCTGTGTATGAGACAAGCGACTTCTCCGATGTTCCAGTACTTGAGTCTACTGCAGTAGTAAATGAAGAAAACGATGAATTAACTATCTTTGCAGTAAACCGCGATCAAGAGGATGTCTTAGAATTAGAATGTGATCTAAGAAGCTTCCCCAATTATGAAGTGGTAGAACATATTGTTATGGTGCATGAGGATGTTAAAGCGGTTAATACAGAGGACAATCCAAATAACGTGGTACCACATAACAATGGAGACGCTAGCGTTAAGGGTAATAAGTTAGTAAGCTACTTACCAAAACTTTCTTGGAACGTAATTAGGCTTGCTAAAAAGAGAGGATAAAAAAACAAAAATGGGCTGGAAAAACCAGCCCATTTTTCTTACCTTGCTTTCACTTCAGTCCAGATCCTATCATATTCTCTTAACACATCACCTAAAGCTTGGAAGGTCTCGGTGTTTTCTAAAGCTTCATCAGAAGGGTATGCTGCAGGATTATTTAGAATCCACTCATCGAGCATTTTCTTTGCTTCCGTATGTGGTGTGGAGTACATCACATGTTTTGTGTTCAAGTACGCGATTTCCGTGCTAAGCATAAAGTTTATGAATTTTTCAGCACCCTCTTTGTTTTTGGCACCTTTAGGAATTACCATACTATCAACCCACATATTGGTTCCACTTTTTGGGATGGCATAAGCTAGATTTTCATTTTCTGCCATACCTTGAACAGCGTCACCAGACCAGACAACTGCAAGAGCAGCTTCGCCAGCTACCATTTTATCTTTTACTTCATCCACTACATATGCTAGTACGAGAGGTTTTTGTTGTTTTAGCAATTCGCCTGCTTCTTCAAGTTGAGCTATATCCTTAGTGTTAAGGGAGTATCCAAGTTTTAAAAGTGCAACACCGATCGAATCTCTTTGACTATCAAGCATTAAGATTTGTTTCTCATACTTTTTATCCCAAAGGATATCCCAACTATCAACTTCTTCATCAACCATGGCTGTGTTGTACAAGATTCCGACAGTACCCCAGAAATAGGGGACAGAGTATTCGTTGTTAGGATCAAAGTCAAGGTCTTTGAAACGCTCATCTACATATTTGTAGTTGGGGACATTATCAAAATTTATCTTTTCAAGCATATCTTCGTCGATCATTCTTTTTATCATATAGTCCGAAGGGAAGGCAACGTCATAACTAGAACCGCCTGCTTGAATTTTTACGTACATATCCTCGTTTGTTGAGAAAACATCGTAGACAACCTTGATCCCAGTTTCTTTTTCAAATCTGCTGATCACAGATTCGTCGATATAATCTCCCCAGTTAAAAACGTAGATTGTCTCGCGGTTATCTCTAAATACGTAGAAGCCCGCCACCACCACCGCTAGAATCACGAGCACCAAGGCTAATTTCCTTGTTCTTGCCATTACCTCCACCCTTTCCATTTTTATCTTTACTCATTCTGAGATTGACAATGATTAAAAGAATCAATACGGTTAGGAACATCAAGGTTGAGAGTGCGTTGATCTTTGGATTAACTCCTCTGCGTGCCATGGAAAACACGGTGATCGATAGATTCGAAACTCCTGATCCAGTCGTGAAGAAACTAATCACGAAATCGTCGATTGACAGAGTGAATGCAAATAAGAAGCCAGTAAGAATTCCTGGCATTATTTGCGGGATAATCACTTTCTGCAAAGCGTACCAGGGAGTAGCCCCAAGATCTAAGGCAGCCTCATAAAGGTTATTATTCAATTGTTTAAGTTTTGGAAGTACGGATAGGATTACATACGGTATATTAAACGTTATATGGGCTAAAAGCATTGTTAAAAAGCCTAACCGCAATCTCAGAAAAATAAACAAAATCATTAGCGCAACGCCTGTAACTATATCGGGATTTAAGACAGGGATGTAAGTTACGTTCATAATTAAGTTTTTCTTAAACCCATGTAAGTTGTGAATACCAATGGCCGCTGCAGTCCCAATTATTGTAGCGATCGCTGAAGAAAGCACTGCGACAGCGATGGTGTAGTATAACGAAGTCAAGATTTGCCGATCTTGAAACAGTTCGATATACCAGCGTAACGTAAAACCATCCCATGAGCCTCTTAGTCTAGAGTTATTGAATGACAATACCATTAGTACAACAATCGGAGCATATAGGAAAACGAATAGGATATACACATAAAATCTTTTGAGAAAATTCATCACCATAATCGTCCGCCTTGTTCTTCATTTTCAAATCTAGACATAAACCCGATACTGACCAAAATCACAAGAATCATTACGACTGAGATAGCTGAACCAAAGCCCCAGTCGCCAACAAACAGGAATTGTTGTTCTATAAGGTTACCGATCAACATAAATTGTCCACCACCTAGCAACCTGGAAATCACAAAGGTGGTTACTGCTGGCATAAATACCATTGTAATTCCCGAAACTACACCAGGAATACTAAGTGGTAAAATGATCCTCAAAAAAACTATTAAAGAATTCGCTCCTAGATCTTCAGCTGCTTCGATAATGCTCCGATCGATTTTACTTACTACCGAATAGATTGGCAGTACCATAAAGGGGAGGAAGTTATAAACCATCCCTAAAATCACTGCAGTTTCGGTATACAAAATATTTAGTGGTTGTAAACCGATCGCTTGAAAAATCATGTTTACTAATCCATTTTTTTCAAGCAAGGTTAACCATGCATAAGTTCGCAAAAGGAAATTCATCCACATCGGTAACATAAAAAGCATAATTAAAGTATTACTACGTTTGAATGATTTTCCAGCTAAGATAAGGGCAGCAGGATATCCTAAGATCAAACAGATAACTGTACTAATCAGAGCCAAGATGATTGAACGCCACAAAACTTTTAAATAAATAGGTTCAAAAAACTTTTTGAAGTTCTCTAATGAAAGCTCGATTCCCTCTGGTGTTTCAATAGTAACACTATAATAAACTACAAGTAATAGTGGGACAATGATAAACAGCGATGACCACAGAATATATGGTGATAAGGTGGCTTTTTTCATCCGTAACACACCTTCTTCATAATGTGGATATCGCTAGGATTGATTGATAAACCGACCTCTGTTCCAGCTGGTTCCATCTTTGTGCTATGAATAATCCAATTGTAGCCATCATTATCCACTATCATCTCATAATGAACACCTTTGAAGGTGACGGATTGCACTACACCAGTAAGCATTCCTTGTTTTACATCTACAAGTTCAATATCTTCTGGGCGAATCACCACATCGACTTCTTCGTTAGGGTCGAAACCTTTATCAACGCAAATGAATCGTTGATTGGCAAAGATCACCAACTCATCCTTGACCATGATTCCATCAATAATATTACTTTCACCAATGAAGTCTGCGATAAAAGCATTATTTGGTTCGTTATAGATCTCCTCAGGACTTCCGACTTGCTGGATTTCGCCATCACGCATTACAACGATGGTGTCGGACATTGTGAGGGCCTCTTCCTGATCATGGGTGACGAACACAAACGTGATTCCTAATTGTTGTTGAATCTTCTTAAGTTCTAGTTGCATTTCCTTACGTAGTTTCAAGTCTAGCGCGCCTAGTGGTTCGTCCAAAAGGAGAACTGCTGGCTCGTTGACCAAGGCGCGTGCAATCGCAACCCGTTGTTGTTGTCCACCACTTAAAGAGTCGATTGAGCGATTCTGATAACCAGCTAAGTTAACTAGTTCTAATAGATTAGCGACTTTTTCATCGATAGTCTTTTTATCTAGTTTCTTAATCTTTAAGCCGAAAGCGATGTTTTCGTATACGTTCATGTGATTAAATAAGGCGTATTTTTGAAAAACAGTATTTACTTGTCGTTTGTAAGGTGGGACATCACTAATATCTTTTCCTTCAAAAAGAATCTTCCCTGAAGAGGGCTGCTCGAAGCCTCCAATTAATCTTAGCGTAGTAGTTTTGCCACAACCGCTAGGACCTAGTAAGGTAACAAATTCATTCTTTTCGATAGTGAGATAGATGTCTTTTAGTGCTGCAAAATCTTCGTAGTATTTAGTAACCGATTGGAGTTCAATAATAGTGGACATGAACTTCCCTCCCCAAAGAGAAAATAATTATTTTAAAATGTCGGTGGGGTAACTACCCATAGAAAACTCGCCTTACGTTTATAAGGGTTAGAAACATAATGGGGTAAATTAGATTTAAAATAAAAACACTCGCCCTTTTTAGCTTGAAAAACCTCATTTCCTAAGTGGATGTTGATCGCACCAGTTAATACGTAACCAAATTCTTCACCTTCATGGGGAACCTCCAATTCAGTTGTACCGTTGGAATCCAGTTCAACTATTATTGGTTCCATCATATTTTTCTGGGCATTCGGAACGATCCAATTGATTACGTATCCTTTTTCTTCGTTCTCCTGGGCAAAGGCATCTTCTTCCGAAAATGTGATTTTTTCAGGTTCACTATCGCTAAAAAAGTCCTTGAGATTTGTCCCTAAACATTCTAAGATATCGACGAGAGTAGCGATTGAAGGAGAGGTTAATTCCCTCTCTAATTGCGAAATAAATCCTTTGGATAATTCGCATCTATTGGCAAGTTCCTCTTGCGTAAGGTTATTTTTTATTCTTAATCGTTTAATTTTCTCGCCTATCTGCATAATGAACTCCTGCCATAAAAATATTTTTCGTAAGTTTGATTTACCTAAACAAATAGTTTAATCAAACTAAACAACGAACAACGATATTATAAAGCGTACATCATGGAAAGTCAACCACTTATAGGTACAAAAATATAAATTTTTTATTGGGAATACTAAAACGGGGCAAACACCGATGGTTGCCCCGTTTTCGCACTGGCTTTTTTAGCTTGTTTTTCTGTTAGTTTTTCCTAATTTAATTGCTCTTCTAATTGCTTTAATTCTCGACTACATTCTGCTAAACTCTGTTTAGCAATCCTCATAAACGATTGAAGTTGTTCTTTATGTTGTTCGCTATGTGATTGCTCCAACTGAGCTTGACATTCGTTGTAAACGTCTAAAGCATGATTGATTTGTTCTCTAAGTTTTTCTGTTCTCTGCACTTTATAATGTTTTTCTTCGCTTGGTCCATCTTTGATATCGGCAAATTCATCGAAGAAAAGATGTTGGATTGTTTCATCACGAAACAAGTACGGATGGATGAGTTCTACAC
>JAAYFS010000049.1 GCA_012728115.1 Bacillota bacterium
CAATTATTGAGGCATGTGGCAGTTGTTTAGAAAAAACGGTAAAAGTAACGATCTTTTTAACTGATATGGATAATTTCGCCACTGTAAATGGAATCTATTCAGAGTATTTCTCTCAAGAACCACCTGCACGTGCATGTGTTGAGGTATCACGACTACCTAAGAATGTTGCAGTAGAGATGGATGCAGTTGTTTTATGCGACTAATCTGATTATGAAAGGGCGAATAAAATGGGATTGCTACGCTTAGGAGTGGTATTTGGAGGGCAATCGAGCGAGCACGAAGTGTCGATAATGTCCGCAAGATCAATTGTTAGAGGACTTGATCGAAGCAAGTACGATATTAAAGCAATCTACGTCACAAAAGATGGCAAATGGAAAGACGCGACCAATAAAATGGATATCTTTTTCTCGCCCGAAGCGCCCGAGGAAATAGATTTAATGTCCCAGTTGGCGAATCTAACTGAAGATTTCAATATTGTTCCAGATCCAACATTGGATCAAGGTCTTGATCTGGTGTTTCCAGCTATTCATGGACGACAGGGTGAGGATGGAAGTATTCAAGGACTCTTAGAATTAGCAGAGATTCCGTATGTCGGTGCAGGGATTCTCGGCTCTGCTGTTTCTCTGGATAAAGCGATAATGCGTATCCTGTTTAAGGCAGCAGGTTTACCCTTGTTAGATTGGTTAACGATTAATTTTAAAATGTGGGAAAAAGATCGCGCCTCAATAGTAAAAGAAATTGAAACTAAAATAGGCTATCCTTGCTTTGTAAAACCCGCTAATTTTGGCTCGAGTGTAGGAATTACTAAGGTAAGTAAGAGTCAGGATTTGGAAAAAGCTATCGAGTTAGCTCTAAGTTATGATCGCAAGATCGTTATCGAAAAGGGCTTGGAAAAGCCACGAGAAATCGAATGTAGTGTCCTTGGCAATGAAGAACCAATTGTAAGTATCCCAGGAGAGATTGTTCCAGCTAACGATTTTTATGACTACGAAGCAAAATATATTAGTGAACAATCAAAACTGCTAATCCCAGCCCCGATAAATGAAGAACATAGTAGGCTGATAAGAGAATTAGCCATCAAGGCGTTTAAAGCTGTTGATGCTGCAGGCATGGGAAGGGTGGACTTTTTCTTAACTACAAAAGGAGAAATCTACCTTAACGAAATCAATACTATCCCAGGGTTTACGAAAATTAGTATGTATCCAAAACTTTGGGAAGCGACTGGAATCGAATTCAGTTCCTTACTAGATAAACTGGTGGAGCTAGCACACGAGAGATTTAGTAGGACTAATTTTGGCTCCAGCGGTAAATAGGGAAAAGGATACGAAATAATCGATACATCTTTTGATTAAATACTAGGTCAAATTCACCTAGATAGAAGAAGGGTTCGTTATTGGAAAAAAGCCAGGCAAACTCGTCGGGCTTTTTTTTCATGGAGTGAAGTGTATCAACCAATTCGTAATAATCGAATTGGTTTTGAGTTGCCCAGTCAAGAATGAATTTATGAAGGGACATTTCTGCGTTAAGCCTTTGTTCGTCTTGCAAAGAACAAGCGTACAAGCAATATAGTGTTTTACCGTAAGCGAAAACAAGGGCCCCTGCAAGCAATTGTCCCTGCCTAGTTACAAGAAATACTTGTCTATCGGACTTAGGGAACTCTTTCCACAATTGATTAAAATATTCGTAGGCACGAATTCTCATCTTAAGAGTCTTGGCATGTTCGAGCATCAGACTGTAGAATGTTTTTGGAAATTCATCCGAAACCGCTGAGCTAAAGTCTAATCCGAAGGTGATCAAACGATGGTTCCAAAAGTTTTTTAAGTTTTTTTTGGTATGAAGGTCAATCCGAAAAGACATCGAATGTTGGATCCATTGTTCGGGAGATTTAGGGTTAATAGCAATAAATCCATATTTGTTTAATTTAGTTAAGAGGGTTTTATTAGTACTATTTATCACTGGATCAATCTTTAAGAAGCCAGCGTTCTCCTGAAAGGCCAGCTGGCGAACTTTTTCAAGGAGAAAATTCCAAACGGAATCATCATGAAAGTCGAGCACAGGACCTCTAGGTGCATAAAAAAGGCAGTTTTCATTAAACCAGCGCCGTTTCAATAAGGTGATGGCACCGACGGCTATATTATCTTTGAAAATCATTAGCCGGATAGGCTTCCAACCGAAGCTCTCTTTCAAACTACCCCAGTGGTAAGATTGCAATAAATGTCCATTGGGATGTGACTTAACAAACGAGTCATAGAACGGATCATAGGCTTCAATCAACATACTGGTGAACAACCTGATAACCTCCTCCCTGCATAATATGTAAAGGATTTGGGTCTGGTCACGTTGTATTAATACCATGATAGTGAGGTGAATTCATTGAGCGATAAAGGCAGAAATGTTGGTATTCCATTAAAAGGAATAGAATCTCTTCCCCTTCAGATTCCCTTTGAGATTCTGGAAGTTCAAGGTATCTTAGGGCAAACAGCTGTCTTATTATGGATAAACCTTCTTGCCTTCTCTCAGAAGCAGAAGCCTATAACGATCAAGGAAGTACAAAAATTTATGGGCGTCGATAAGAGGAGTATTGAAAAGGCTTTGGCGTTATTAGCAGAACATGGTTGGATCAATGATGAGGGAATGGTGATTCAATTAAATGTTCCTGAGTCGCTAGAATCGCTCACTTCGCTTGACTCCATAGACGAGGATACACCCAGTCAAAATAGCTTTGAATGGGTGTGTAGTTTTTGGACAAACAGGGTGTCTTCTGCGACTTCCGAAGATACGGAAAAACTTCTGTTTTGGATGCAAGCAAAAGGAGTTTCTCATGAAGTTATCGCGGTAGCGATAGAGGAAATGTGTGCTAGTGTTGCTAAACCGTCCTTCCCATATTTGGAAGGGATTTTGCGAAATTGGTATAATGAAGGAGTGCGTACTTACGCTGACCTTATCGATAAACCATATTTAACCAAGGTTTTACCTGGTAGAGCAGAGGAAGCATTGCATCCTGAGGCGGTTCGGAAGTGGAAGGAGTTGTTCCCAGATGCTTTTGAATAATGAACCAAAAAGTATTGCTTATGACTTGGACATAGAGAGACAAGTCATAGGTATTTTAATTCGACATCCCGAAAGAATCGATCATGTGATCGATAAAATCAAGCCAGTTCATTTCTTTGATTCGCAAAATAGAAAAGTGTACCAGATAATTCTCGATTTATACAACAAACAGGGAAAAATCTCCTATACCCGAATTTACTTCGAGTTAAGAAAAGACTCGAAAATTGATCCTGAAGAGATCTTAACGGGCTATCTCGATTCCTTTGCTTCGGTTAATGATTTGGAACCTGCTATTGAGGTACTGCGCCACAAGGAAGGAGTTAGAAGGCTCCTTGAATCTGCTGAACAGATTAAAGCTTTAGTGAATCAGTATCCAGATGGTGATCTCGAAAAAGTACAAGCTAAAGCGCAGGAACTTATTTTTAGCGCTACCCAAAATACGGAAGCTGAAGAGGACGCTAAGAGCCTCCTGGAAGTTTTGAATAAGTGTTATATTCGCTTGGTAGAACGGAGACAAGGTGTAGAGGATGTCTACGGTCTCAGTGTCAGATTTCCTTCTATCGATGGTATGACTACTGGATTTAAGAAAAAGGACTTGATTATCCTTGCCGCAAGGCCGAGTATGGGTAAGACTGCCTTAGCTATGAATATGGCAGTTAATGTTGCTAAAAGAAATATCCCTGTTTTGATTTTTAGCTTGGAGATGGATGATGAACAAATTGGTGATCGAATTGTACTCGGAGAATTCTTCCGTTATAAACAAGAAGGAGATTTCGAGATTACTTTTAGCGAATATCAGACAAAGTTAAGTGATCAGCAGTTTTTGCGTGCCCAACAAGTGTTTAACGAACTTTATCAATTACCGATTACAATCGTTGATAAGCGGGGTTTAACTTGTGCAGAAATTCGGGCAAAAGCAAGAAAAATTAAAGCAATGACACCTGATCTAGGGTTGATCGTGATTGACTACTTACAACTAATTAAACCACCAGAGCATGGTCAACG
>JAAYFS010000050.1 GCA_012728115.1 Bacillota bacterium
ACTCAAGTGATTCTTCGTCACGAACAAGTAAGGATACTTCGGCATAGAATTCTTCTTCCCATTCATCCAGATCTTGGATGTATGGTGTTGCGAGTTCATATAATGCATGCCATACTTCGATCAATCCTTCTGGATCTCTCGCGGTAATTGGCAGAACGGCTACCCATCTGTTACCTTCCGTCGATACGTGCTTATCGGTACTCGGACCTTTAGGTCCTGGCAATAGACCGAAGTTTACATCGCTATCTCTTAGATAGCTGATACTGTCAGTAAAGTCGTAGAGCATACCAACATTTCCAGTTGCAAACTCATAGTGCCATTGTTTTGGGACTCCAGATGTTTGCTTCGTAAACTCTTTGCCAGAATTCTAATCCTTCAATCGCTGCAGGTTCATCCAAAGTAAATACAACTTTACCGTCGATTTCCCGAGTTAAAGCTGCGCCGTTAGAGTAGATCCATTCAATAAAGCCACCCAAGTTGTAGTGACCGTGACGAGTAGCTACACCCCACTGATCAATTTCGCCATCACCGTCTGTATCTCGGGTAAGTTGTACAGCCAAGTTGAAAAAGTTTTCCCAAGTCCATTCACCAGCTTCATAGAGATCGTAAGGGCTTGGGAGGCCTAGCTCTTCAAACATATCTTTATTCCACATCACAGCATTTGCCTCATTAACCATCCCGAGGACCGAATTGGAATCCCCAGTTGTCGCCTAAGAAGCTTACGAAGTTTGGTAGTGCTGCCATTGGTTTAGGTAATCTAGCAAAATACTCGTCATTTACCCACTCGGTTAATGGCATGATCAAGCTATTAGCAACCAAAATTGGAATAACACTACTGGTTGTTACTGCGATAAAGTCTCCGTCGCCAGCAATTACGCGTGGTAATAAATACTCAATCGATACATTGGATGGCCAACCAGTATGAGACAAATCAAATTCAAGATAGGTATTAAACATTGCTTCTACGTCTTCTTTATGTCCAGCATACCTAGGTAGTTCAAAGGTTTCTCTGGTAATAAAGCTAAAGTTTTGACCAAACCAGGCTGATTGAGCGAGAGTTACGGTTCTACCGCCAAAATCATGCTGTGCTAGAACTGGGCTAGCAAACAGACATACTATTAACAGACCCAAGAGAAGCTTTCTCATTAATGTCTTTCTCTCCTTTGTTTTTAGATATCTTAAAAAAAATCAAAAGCGACTTTTTGTCGCAGTCACCCCTTTTTACCACCAATTTTTATGTAACAATTAGTTAATACAACTCTTTTATATGTTAAATACCTTGGAGAAAAGAAAGGTTTGGACCGAAAATCGATCCAAACCTTTCTTTCTATTTGTCTCTGATGGGTGTTTTTATTGGTCAAATACCTCATCCAAATAAGCTTGAATTTGAGGTTTTATTTCAGCGATTGCACTTGCTGCGTCTCTACCTTCAAGTATGATTTGGTAAATGGTATCCCCGTAACCTGGAACCTGACCGACTACGTCCGAGAGGTGTACGCCATCAGCATTTTCTTGAATCCATTTAAAGAACTCAAGTGATTCTTCGTCACGAACAAGTAAGGATACTTCGGCATAGAATTCTTCTTCCCATTCATCCAGATCTTGGATGTATGGTGTTGCGAGTTCATATAATGCATGCCATACTTCGATCAATCC
>JAAYFS010000051.1 GCA_012728115.1 Bacillota bacterium
ATTATATCCCATCTCCCTGTACCGAAACTAATCTTACCCACCACTCCTCCCGCTACTAGTTGTTGTTCGAATTCCTCTCTCGCCAATTTTAAATCTCTTACAATCGTCAGCTCTTCGTCTTTGGAAACTTCAGTAGCCAAGCGCTGTCTAGCTACTTCAATTTTTGATCTTAATTTAATTACGGCCTCAGGGGCTCGCTTCGCGAACACTTCCCCATACTCGGAAGTCAAAATATCTTCCGCTAATTCAATTGCTCTTTTCCCAGTAGGAATATATTGAAAACCATCAATAGTGACATTTGCACCTCTAGATTTCGGATTTTTCTTGCCAGTCACATTTATTCGTAGTACATTCTTTCCTGGTTCTAGGTTAAATAACTCTGCGATCACTTGTTGGTATTCCGTAGTGGGGCTATATGTATCGAGACCTTCAAAAACGATCTCTCCATTTAAATAAATATCTGCAATCCCTTTGGTGGGACCCTTTGTTCCAATCCATCGGACAGCCGATCCTTCGAATTCAAATTCTGCAAAGCTATGTCGTGATTCAGAATAGGTTTTGGAACCCATTAAAGCTTGCTCAGACTGTACTGGCCACCACATAATTCCGCCAAATTTACTATCTGGATGGGTATGATCGATCGTTTCCCAAAGATTCGGCTCGGTGCTTAACAATGAGCATCCAGAAAACAGCCAGAAGAAACACAAGAGGAAAACTAAAAACGCTCCTACTCTTTTCATTAGCCACACCCTTCCATGAGCTTATAAATATCAATAAATTATTATACCATAAACTTTGATGAATGAATACTGAATTGCTTATTAGACCATTGATGCATCAATCTATCCATAAAAAAACCCCCTTTGAAACTACAAAGGGGAAAGCAAAATGATCAATGTTAGAATAACAAACCGATCAACCAAACAATCAGGGCTATCGGTGCTGCTAAAATAGCAGCAGGAATCAAAACTCCAAGCAACGGAGCTCCGATGGCGATCAGAACTACTATTATTACTACTCCGAAGACCGCAAGGAGGATCGGACCAACAATTCCTAACAATACTAGGATCGCCACTCCCATCGCAAATATAAACGCAACAAAACCAACCACATTCTTAATTACTGGATTCTTGGGTTCCCAATGAACGATTTTTTGATCTCCTTCGGAGTAAACTTTGAAACTTCCCCATCGCCCAAATTTAGCTGCTTCACCTCGAAAAGCAAATAAACAATAAACACCTACAAGAATTATTAAAGTGGGCCAAATTATGTTCCAATACTCTGAAACTGATATCGAGATTAAATTAGAATTTGCCAAGAGAAAAATTACTCCAATTACTATGAGGAAAATTGCAATAGGAGCATTTTGTTTATTCATGACTCATCTCCCCTTCATATTTCTCCTTCCAGATTAATTATAACAAAGCAAAATACAATTGGTATACCCCTGGGAACTATTACGACTTCGTCTTAAGACTGAAGTTAAAAAGATGCGGCTTTTGTCCGCATCTTTTTAATAAAATCTCCATGGATCTGTTCGGATGCTAGTTATAACAATATCCACCTTCTTTTTGCTTGCTTCAGCTTTAAGGCGTAAGTATTCAGCTAATCCTTCCATACTTAAGAATTCTGTAGCATAATGACCTGCATCAATAACACAGATCTCCTGTTCTTTCGCGGTCAGAGCTTGATGATAACTTACATCACCAGTAATTAGTACGTCTGCACCCTTAAATTTGGCTTCCTCAACCAGATCGCCACCGCTTCCACCACAAACAGCTATTTTTCTAACTTTCTGAGTTAAATCGCCTACCGCCCTGACCGCTGCAATTGTTAACCGTTCCTTTACAATCCTGATCAAGTCTTCAAAGAGTATTTCTTCAGACAAAATCCCGATACAACCGAGCCCAAATGATTCCCCTTTATTTGCAAGCTCAATAAGATCATAGGCGGGTTCTTCATACGGATGTGCCTTAAGCATCGCTGTAACAGCCCTTTTAAGATTACCTTTGGAAACTATTGCTTCGAGTCTAATCTCCTCTACTTTCTCAAGCGAACCTTTCTCCCCTAGATATGGGTTTGCTAGTTTATTCGGTTTAAAAGTCCCTTCCCCCTCCGATTGGAAGGTGCAATAAGAATAATTTCCGATTTGGCCAGCGCCGCTAAGAGCAAGTGCCTCTCTGATTTCATCTTCATGACCTTTTGGAACAAACACCACTATTTTATAATTTACTTCAGAAAAATTCTCTTTTAATACCTCTATCTTGTGCAGCCCCAATTTCTCAGCAAGAATGGTATTAACTCCACTCCGAGCCGAGTCCCAATTGGTATGTGCTGAATAAACAGAAATCCCGTGCTTAAGAAGCTGCATTAGTAGTCTACCTTGAGGTAGATCCGTCCTGAGGTTTTTTAATGGTTTAAAAATCACTGGATGATGACTTACAATTAACTGAATATCTTGCTGAATCGCTTCCTCCACTACTTCTTCAGTAACATCGAGAGTCAATAATAATCTATTAATATCATTTGTAGGATCACCGACTAGGAGACCAACATTATCCCAATTCTCTGCTCTGAATTTTGGGGCAGTTTCTTCAATCCACCCAATGATTTGTTGGCATTTTATCGACATCTTCATCATCTCCTTCTCGGATGAACTTACATTTAGTATACCATGTTTTTATCGTGCTTTCCTGGGAATAGTAATTACTGACTTTAATCAAAGGAGATTTCCTATGGGTAAAAGGATCTTAATTCTTGGAGCTGGAGTAGGAGGAATTGTTTCTTCCAATATTTTTGCAAAATCTATAATGAAAGAACACGAGGTGGTGTTGATTGATAAAAACGACACCCATATTTTTAGGGCTAGTTACCCGTATATAATGATCAATGTTCGAAAACCACACCAAATAAGAGCAGAAATATCTTCACTTCAAAAGATGGGAGTAAAATTTGTTCAAGCCGAAGTTCTCGGGCTGGATCTTTCTAATCTCCTGGTGGAGACTGATATAGGGTCCTTTACATATGATTATCTAATAATCGCCCTTGGCGCAGAAGAACATTCTGAAAAAGTCCCAGGTTTAATAGAAACAGCATTTAACCTTTGTGATTATGAAAGCGTCTTGGATCTTAGTCAAGTATTAGAACGTTTCGAGCAAGGTCATATTATCACTTTTATCTCGGAATTGCCCGTTATTGGTACCGTTGCCCCTTATGAGATCGTGTTCTTACTCGATTCTTTTTTTCGCAGACGCAAACAACGCCAAAATATTGAGTTAACATTGATCACTCCCGAAGAAATCCCTTTGCAGAATTCAAACCCGAAGGTGAGTAATAGCATAGCAGCGGATTTAAAAAAGCGTGGCATCAATTTGCTTGTCAACTCTCAGGTGGTATCGTTGGATCCAAGAGCCAACAGTATAGAACTCCAAGATGGAAGTATTATAGTAGCGGATATTTTTATCGCTATTCCCCCACAACAAGGTCCTGCAGTTTTAAAAAATTCTTCTCTTGAGCTGGACGAAGGTTGGGTCAAAGTAGATCCCCATACTCTAAAAACCAATCTTGAAAACGTTTATGCGGTTGGTGATATAACCGCGATAAGAATGCCCAGTAACAGGGACTGGGCCCCAAAACTTGGAGTATTCGCACATTATCAAGCCGAAGTGGTCGCTAGAAACATCGCTCTAGAGTTAGCGGGCAAGAAACCAATGTTTAGATATCGAGGAAAAGCAGCAGGATTTGTAATGGCCACCGATATCAGCTTAGGTAGGATCGGATCGTTTGATTATTTTGCCATAGAAAGACCGAAAGTTACCCTACTTCGCCCTACCAGGCTTGGTCATTGGGTCAAAATGGCGTTTGAGAAGTATTGGTTAACTCGCTGGTTTTAGGCCACCTTCTGGCCTATCTTTTCGTATTCGACAGCCCTTCGACAGTCCGAAGAAGAGAAGTCTAACTCAAAATCCCCCAATACCCTTCTTGACAACTGAAATAAATTAAAAAGAGCTGCCGTTTTTTGCAGCCCTAATCCTTTATTAACCTGTAACACATTTTAAGATCTAAAAGTTTACCTTTAGCCTTTCTGTTCATGTATCTACTTGCTATTCGCCTAAACACTTTCTCGGCATCGGATCCCCGCACATTGGTAAGCAGGATAACAAACTGTGATTCATTCCATTCACACACTACATCGCCTCTACGCAATGTATTTGCCAAAACCTCTTTAAGGACACTTAATGATTCTCTAGTTTGCTTCTCATTTAATCCATTGAAAGAATCGATATTAAGGCTCCCTAGTACAAGTGGTACCCCTGAACGTTTACCGCGTCGCCTTTCGAGACTATATACACACATAAAGACACTCGGATCGCAAAAATATGCACCTTCCATAGTATCTCTTGTTTCTACTTCGAATTGAATATTCGCAAGATCAACTGGGCCATTACCCTTAAATCCAGGCTGCTCGATTTGCTGATACAATCTTAACATCTCTTGTGACGGTGATATTCCATATTCTTCGTAAAGAATCGAACAAGCCTGCTCATAATATGCTTTTGCTTCTCGCTTATTTCCACCCATCACAAGAGATTGCAATAACCTTAAGTGGAATTGTTCTTCATACGGATCATGGGCTAAGGCCTCTTCACAAATCCTTCTGGCCTCTTCATACAATTCATTTTCAAACAAAAGCAGGGTATATTCCAAAACAGCTTTTCGAAAAATCCCTTAATAATGACACTGAGCAGCTTGGACCCAATCTTCATACATATGCTCAGAAAGATAATCGCCTTTATAAAGTGACAGTGCCTCAACAAAAAGTTCTGCAGCCTGTGAAGAATCAGTTTTCATACATTCGCTAGCTCTTTCACAAAGCGTTTCGAAAATATCTGCATCCAACCAATAGTTAGCTTCTGGATTAAGTTGGTAAAACCCACCCTGAGTTATTATATACCTTGGACTCTCATATCGGCTCCTGTTTGGTTCAAGCATACTCCTGAGCCTGTGAATACAGGTGTAAAGGGCTTGTTTCGCACTAATTGGATCCAAATCTGGCCAGAAATTATCAATAATTATATCTGCAGAAACTGCCTTTTCACGATTTGTTAATAGGTACTTAAATAATAGCCATGCCTTATTTGCTCGATCAGAGTTACCAG
>JAAYFS010000052.1 GCA_012728115.1 Bacillota bacterium
CTATACAAGTACGTATGGGAATATGTTTTTTTTTCATACCACCACCTACTCACCTTCCGAATCGAAGTTAAAATCCCCAAGGTCTAATTGAGATAAATCAGTAAGAACTTTTTCTTCCTTCTTCTTTTTCGACTTTTTGCCAGTACTTTCTCTGGTTTTGTCCTTGCTTTCTTGTTCTTGGTCTAATGATTTAGTTGTTAACGAACCAAATCGTTCTTCCCAACTCTTTCTTTTCTTGACATTCGTAATTAAGGAGATGTCCTCAACCACGCCTTTTTCTTTACTTGCTTCAAGCTCATCCTCTTCTTCTTTTTCAACACTCACCGTTTCTTCTCCTACTTCTGCATCATCTTCAACTATACCATCTACGACAATATCAGTTACTAAAGCAACTGCATCGGTGTGCTTGGTTTCATCAATTTCTTGAAACTCTTGAATTTCTTGTACAGCGACAATGTCATCAGCGAGTTCATCTACTGTATCTTCGACTACATTATGATCAACTTGATCCGTTTCTAATTCTTCCACTAAACTTACCTGGAACTCGGGGAGATCTTTTGCTTGTGTTTCACTCTTAATATCGATCTTCCAACCTGTTAACCGTGCCGCAAGTCTAGCGTTTTGCCCTTCCTTACCGATAGCCAAAGATAGTTGATCATCAGGTACAACAGTTCGTGCAGTTTTATTCTCTTCATCTAAAATAACAGTAAGTACTTTAGCTGGACTAAGTGCATTAGCAATAAACACCTTCTCATCAGGTACCCATTTTATGATATCGATTTTTTCGCCATTTAGTTCAGAGACAATCGCTTGCACTCTGATTCCTTTAGCGCCAACACAGGCACCGACAGGATCGATTGCTTCATCTCTGCTATAAACTGCTACTTTAGATCGATAGCCAGCTTCTCTAGCAACGGATTTAATTTCTACTTCCCCACTATGAATCTCTGGCACCTCTAACTCAAATAGTCCTTTAAGTAATCCTGGATGAGTGCGTGATAAGAAAACTTGTGGTCCTTTGGTGCTTTGTTTAACTTCATTGATGTAGAATTTTAATCTAGTATTATGCACATATTCTTCGTGTGGAATTTGTTCGCTCATCGGTAATACCGCTTCTACCCGATCTAGATCAACAATAACATTCCTGTACTCCTGGCGTTGAATTAAACCCGTAACAACATCGCCTTCTCTATTTGAATACTCATCATACACCATGGAGCGTTCGGCTTCACGGATCCTTTGGATCACCACTTGCTTTGCAGTCTGTGCTGCTATTCTACCAAAATCCTTAGGCGTCACTTCGATTTCGACTATATCACCTAATGCATAATTTAGGTCGATTTCTTTCGCAGCAACTTCATCGATCTCCAACGCTGGATCGGTTACTTCTTCAACGACCGTTCTTCGTGAAAATACGCGAATATCGCCAGTTTGATCATTCAAATCAACCCTTACATTCATAGCTGAACCTGATCCGTAGTTCCGCTTATATGCAGAGACTATCGCAACTTCGATCGCCTCAAGCAAGATTTCTTTAGAAATACCTCGCTCCTTCTCAAGATCTGTCAGTGCCCCAATTAACTCCAAATTCATTCCCAATTTCCTCCTGTTTGTTCCTAAAACTCAATGGCAAGCCGTGCCTTAGCAATTTTCTCTAAGGGGATATCGACTAGCTCACCATTAATTTTTAGCCTAACAACATTATCTTCTAATCCAAGTAATATCCCCTCAAATTCTTTTTTGGAATTGATGGGCGAGTACGTTCTCACATTGACTAATCGGCCAGCAAAACGAACATAATCTTGTTCTTTCTTAAGTGGCCTTTCCAATCCTGGAGAAGAAACCTCTAAAGTATAACTGCCAGGAATCGGATCCACTTCATCCAGAACTTCATTAAGTGCATCGTTTATTTCACTACAATCGTCAAGGTCAACTCCCCCTGGCTTATCTATATACACTCGAAGGACCCATTGTGAACCCTCCTTCACATATTCGACATCTACAATCTCTTTATCAGTTGAAGCAACCACTTTTTGCGCCAAAGATATAACTAATTGTTCAATCTGATTTCTACTCAAAGGTTTATCCCCCCGCTTGGATGTTATTGTTCAGAAAAAATACGACAAAAGAGTGGGCGGGACCCACTCTTTACTTCGTTTAGGCGTAGTTATTATTCCCTAAATATAGTGTAACACAATTAAGTGTTTCTGACAAGTCTGGAAACCATTTCCTTCTATCAGCTAGTAGCCTTCTTTACGATCTCAGGTGGATACCCCAAGTATTCTAGCAATGCTAATGCATTGCTTGTTGTAGAAGGACCGTCCTTTAACCGATAATCAAACTCCAACCCTTGAGAACCGACCTTTTCTGAAAAGTGATAGTTTATGTAGCAGTCTGCCAGAATCTCGGTTAATTCTAGGTCATGAGTTGCAACCAAAACAATTGCATTTCTCCTGGATACGTACCGCAATACATTTACATTTGCTGTTAAACGCTCTGAAGAATTAGTTCCCCTAAACAACTCATCATAAATACAAAGACTGAGTCGGTTCGGATTCAACTTCTCTATAGTTCGTAGAACCGAAAGTGCTTCAACCAAGTAGTAACTTTGACCTTCGATTATGTTATCTGAACGACCGATCGAAGTAATCACCTGTAAAAACGGCGAACAATATTCACGGGCATGACAAGTGAATATTGTTTGGGCAAAAACGGCATTTACTCCCATGGTTCTCAGAAAAGTTGATTTCCCTGACATGTTTGAACCAGTGATTAATATCCCGTGATTTTTAATAGTTAAGGAATTACAGACTGGTTCCTTCAACAATGGATGATAAAAATCGTTGGCCTTTAGAATCATGCTCTTTTCACTTTCATCATTAGCGAAAACTGGAAGGGAATAAAACTCTAGTCCTTCTCGATAAGACGCTACCGCTTGGAGTGCATCTAGCTCGCTAATTACTAGGTATAACTCTTGCAACGTTTCTCTATTTTTTTCAATAAAACCAAGTGCTTTGTAAAAGGCACGAACTTCTGACAGAAAGAGGATACTGACGTATTGCCATAAAACCCCAAGGTACGGATCTCCAGATTCAAGTCCGACCAAGAAAACAATCCTCGAATACTTTCCTACTGAATGAATGATTTTTTTGAGCTTTTTTTGTTCTGCTTCCAGTCCATGTATCCGCTTTTTGGTTAGTAGCTTGCCAATATAAACCAAACGGCTTAGTGCTTTTATCGTTTCAAAATGATATTGGTTACGTTTCTGCTCTCTAAAATGCAAATACATGTTGATACTAAACCCTATGCTTAAAAACGCGATTATTCCTTTTGGGGAAACGAAAGCTAATAGTAAGACTCCGATAATCATAGCAAGGAATAGGGCACTAAAAAACCAAGCATACTTAGGTTTTTTAAGCGCTTTGTCTTCCCAAAGTAGTGAGGGGATCGCCCAACCAAAATCGTTACCGAACTTACCCAAAGCAATTTGCACTTGCTCCCTGATCTCTTTTTGTTCTTGAAATAAAGAGATTAGACGATTCCTTTCTTGAAGCTTCTTTTGAGAAAAAAGAAGATTTCTAAGCATTACATACAGTTTCTGGCTTCCAGGATAAGTTAAAGTTCGATCGACACGAGCATAAACCTCATCCATGTTAAGATCTTGCCATGTTCGATCATCTAGGCGAAATCCATCCTCAACCTTGCTGAGGTCAAAGTATAAACGAATCTTAGCAAAATCTCTTTTCTTTTGTTTGTTCTTCCCCCACTGAATCCTAAGCTCATCCACTAGCTTTAGATGACTGTACTTTTTAAAAAGGAAGAAAGCTAGGAGCGTGAAAAAGAACGCCGGAATAACTAAATACCAATACTCTTTTGCTACTTGTTGTCCTAATCCTACCGCGAAATAAAAGAATAGAATGGCCAATCCGATCGCAACGTAACTTCCCCATTTATACCTTCTCATCTTAGCCCCTCACTAAAATAGAGTTAACTGGTTGGTTTCATTCATTCCATCGAGACAACCATGTAACCTCAGCGCTTCGATCACTGTCTTGGAAACTCTACTTCTCAACCTTAGATCTTCAATCGATGAAAACTCTCCTTCTTTTCGCGCGGTCACGATCGATTCGGCTGCGTTGATTCCAACCCCCTGTAACGAAGCGAGAGGTGGTAACAGAGTCCTATCTTCTAGAATCTTAAAATATCTTTGATCCGAACGATATAGATCAATCGGTGCAAATCTAATCCCTCGTACATACGCTTCGATTACCACATCTAAAATTTCTTCAACTTTTCTTTCCTTAACCGTTGCTTCATTTCCTTTTTCTCTAAGTTCTTCTTTAAAACGCCGTACCATACTTTCCCCTTGAACGATCATCTGTGCATCAAAGTTTTCAATTTCCATTGAAAAGAAAGTTGCATAAAATGCTTCGGGATGATGAACTTTAAAATAAGCAATTCGTATAGCAGAAAGAACATACGCTACAGCATGCGCCTTAGGAAACAAGTACTTGATTTTATTACACGAATCGATATACCAATCAGGAACATCAAACTGCTTCATCAAGCTGATATCTTGATCGGTCAATCCTCTGCCTTTGCGCACTTGTTCCATGATCCTAAAAGCATCGCTCGGCTCCAAACCTTTAGCGATCAAATAGGTCATAATATCATCTCGACAAGCGATAACGCTTGAGAAATCAACCACTTTATTCCGAATCAGTTCTTGTGCGTTGTTCAACCATACGTCGGTCCCATGCGACAATCCACTGATCGAGATCAACTCACCGATGGTTTTTGGCCTGGTATCGATCAGCATCTGCCTGACAAACGACGTGCCGAACTCAGGGATTCCATAAGTTCCAACTGGCGTACCTATTTGTTCCTCGGTTACCGCTAAAGCATCTAGACCAGAAAAAATGCTTAGGGTTTTTGGGTCATCCAATGGTACTTCGGACATCGAGATACCTGTAAAATCTTCCAATATCTTTAACATAGTTGGACTAGTATGCCCTAGGTTGTCCAACTTCACTAAACTATCGTGAATATAATCATACTCAAAGTGAGTTGTAACCGTCCCACTCGAAGGATCATTTGCGGGATACTGAATCGGGGTAAAATCATAAATGTCCCGATCAGCGGGCACAACGATCATTCCACCAGGGTGTTGTCCCGTGGTTCGTTTGACTCCAACGATCTTTTTCACCAACCGATTGATTTCGGCATTACTTCTAGTTCCCCCAGTTTGCTCCAAGTATTTCATTACAAACCCGTATGCAGTTTTATCAGCGATCGTTCCGATCGTACCTGCCCGAAATACTTTATCTGCACCAAAGAAATCTTCAGTGAATTTATTGATCTGACCTTGGAACTCTCCGCTGAAATTAAGATCGATATCTGGTACCTTGTCACCATGGAAACCCATGAAAACTTCAAACGGAATATTATACCCTTCCTTAATTAATGGAGTGTTACAACTAGGACAATCTTTTCTTGGTAAATCCAAGCCACAATTGAGTGATGAATCATGTATAAATTCAGTCCACTTACAGTTCGGGCAAATATAATGAGGAATTAATGGATTTACTTCGGTAATATTGCACATTGTCGCGACTAAACTTGAACCAACCGAACCCCTTGAGCCAACCGAATATCCATTATCCAAAGATTCCTTAACCAAAATATGCGCAGTCCAATACAACGAAGCATAACCGTTGCCAATAATAGCTTTAAGCTCTCTTTCAAGCCGATTTTTAACCAATTCGGGCAATGGATCCCCATAAATCTGATGGGCAGTGCGATATGTTAGTTCCCGTACTTTTTCTTCCGCTCCTTCAATAATCGGTGGATGCAATCCTTGCGGTATCGGAACTAAGTCCTCTACTTCACTAGCGATCGCTCTTGGGTTTTCAACCACCACTTTATACGCAAGCTCACTTCCAAGATAACTAAACTCCTCAAGCATTTCATCGGTTGTTCGAAAATACAGAGGTGCTTGGCGTTCCGCATCATCATATCCTTGACCAGCCTGCAAAATACGGCGATAAAATTCATCTTCTGGATGAAGGAAATGAACGTCACCTGTGGCCATAACTGGGCGATCCAGTTTTTCGCCTAATCGGCAGATCTCTAGATTAATCCTTTTTAAATCCTCCTGATTTTTAACATATTCTGTACCGATCAAGAACTCATTATTACCCAACGGTTGGATCTCTAGATAGTCATAGTAAGCAGCGATTTTTTCGCGATTTGGATCATTTCGTAAAACTGCTTGATACAACTCCCCTGCTTCACAAGCAGAACCAACGATTAAACCTTGGCGATGTTCGTCCAAGACTTTTCTGGGAATGCGAGGACGATAATAGAAATGTTTTAAATGCGAAATCGAAACCAACTTGTATAAATTCTTTAAACCCTGTTTATTTTTAGCAATCAATACAATATGGTAGGAATAATCCTTTTCTTCATCAAGCAAGTAACCTTCTAAACCATAAAGTATTTTTATTCCATGTTTTTTTCCAACAAAGTATGCTTTCGGGAACGCTTGAACCACACCGTGGTCAGTAATCGCTATCGCTTCATGGCCCCATTTTGCCGCTTGAGCGATTGCGTCTTCAATATCCAGTAGTCCATCCATGCTACTCATCTTAGTATGTAAATGAAACTCAACTCGTTTTTCCTTTGCATCATCAGTCCTTTCGGGAGGGCTTTCAATTTGGTTGATTTGTTGTACCATCATCGATAATTCGCCCTCGTAGGCCTGGTATTGAATATTTCCCTTAATTCTAAACCAATGACCTTCTGTTACATCTGGAAGATCTTCGCTTGAATCAACAAATAACTTACACGTAATCGAATCCGTTCTATCATAGATATCGAAAGTAAGTAATGTCTTTCCTGTACGTGTCTGTCTAACTTCTTTAGCAATAATCTCGCCTTCGATAATGACTCCGCGTTCTTCTTCAAGAATTTCTTTAATAGCTATTGGCTCACCTTTGATCGATGCATCTAATCGCCTCCTTCCACCATTTCGCCCACCGTTCTTGGGTTTTGGTTCTGGAGGTGGAGCCGAGACAGGACCAGGAAATTTTTTTACTACTTCTTCCATGTAATTATCACTTTCCCAAGCAAATTCCACCGAAACAATTTCTGGTATTTGAGCAATAATCTTTGCTTTCATTTCATCCCAAAAATAATCGGGTCCTTTCTTCGACCCTTTAAATGAAATAATCCATTGACGCTTCTGTGGATCCACTTGAATATGCTTGATCTCTAGCTCTTTTAGTAACGGATCTTGGGATAAAGAAGTCAGAAGATCGTTATTATCTGGTTCAATGATAAAAACTGAAGGCATTTAGTATTTCACCTCACGTGCATTTCTCTAATGATCTCCCAATACATCTTCATTCGCGCACAAAATCCTTTGACAAATCCCTGCTTTTCTTCTTTCATAACCTGTGATAAATCACTTAGATGAACCATAGTTACTACTTTATGATTTGAATCAGCATATCTGGACAGGGCAACTTCTATACCATATCTGGAATGCTCTACTTCAGGAACTTGCATGAACAGTTCTCGCTTAATTGCCCTTTGACCCGACAAAAACGGAGCGATTTTTTGCGCTAAATCTGTTGCAAATCTACCGTCCTCAAAAATCCCGACTGTCATATCTGCCTCCTCCTCTAAAACAGGGGCAAGTAGTTTTTCGATATGACCAGGATTAAGCCCAACTAAATCTGCATCAATGAACAAAAGAACATCTGCATCGGTTCGTTCCGCCCCGATTTTTAATGCTCCGCCTTTCCCAACGTTTTCATTTAATTCAATCACATTGACCGCATAGTTTCTTGATATAGCTGCAGTATTATCTGTGGAGCCGTCACTAACCACTATTACTTCATCCACGTTTGGACAATCTGTCAAGACTCGAAGAACTGTACCAATCGTAGCCTCTTCGTTATATGCTGGTACAATAGCCGTTACTTTCATACCTTCATTCTCCTATCATGCAGGAATTACTAGAAACTAAACTTCTTTTAACAATAGTTCAGCTTCCTCAACTAAAGCCTCGATTAATTTATCTTCTGATACTTTTTTTACAACCTGACCTTTGCGAAACACGAGGCCTACCCCATTACCCCCTGCAATGCCTAGATCAGCATCCTTAGCTTCACCAGGTCCATTGACTGGACATCCCATTACTGCTATTGTAATCGGAAGAGGAAAATCTTTCAACTTCTCTTCCACTTCGATAGCAATATGCTCTAATGGTATTTGGGTTCGACCGCATGTTGGACAGGATACAAATACTGGCCCTCTTCTGCGCAAATCCAGAGCAGCTAAAAGCGCCCAGGCAACTTTTACCTCCTCCACTGGATCACCAGTTAGCGACACTCGCAACGTATCGCCGATCCCTTTGAGTAGTAAAGCTCCGATTCCTGCAGCAGATTTAATTGTACCGAACCATTTCGTACCAGCCTCAGTTATACCTAGATGAAGCGGATACTCCGTTCGTTCACTCATCATTTCATAAGCTAAAATAGTTTGTTGGACATCGGTAGCTTTGAGAGAAATGATGGTGTTAAAGAAGTTGAGCGATTCTAAAATGTGGACATGCTCCAGTGCACTTTCCACCATGGCAGTCGGAGTCCGTCCATACTTTTCTTCCGCCCATTTAGCGAGTGATCCCGAATTAACTCCAATTCTGATTGGTACACCACGTTGCTTTGCTTCTTCAACAACACGTTTGGTTTTTTCGCGGGAGCCAATGTTACCAGGGTTTATTCGTAATTTATCTACGCCATTTTCTAAAGCCGCTAACGCTAATCTGTAATCGAAATGAATGTCCGCAACTAAAGGAATTGAGGTCTGAGCTTTAATGCGTTTTAGCGCCTCAGCTGCTTCCATATCCATAACTGCTACCCGAACAATCTCGCAACCAGCTTGTTCTAATCTTTTTACTTGCTCAATAGTAGCCTTTATGTCGCGAGTATCAGTGTTGGTCATGGACTGAACCGCAACTGGGTTGTTGTTCCCAATCTTTACTCCACCAAC
This sequence comes from Bacillota bacterium, assembly GCA_012728115.1. Taxonomy (GTDB): domain Bacteria; phylum Bacillota; class Limnochordia; order Darwinibacteriales; family JAAYFS01; genus JAAYFS01. The sequence goes on from JAAYFS010000052.1 coordinate 9,058, forward strand.
CAACACTTCTCTCGTTCTTTTTCTACGCATACAAAAAACATCCTTTATGAAAAAATTAAGCGCATTATATCTTGATAGGTTGCAAAAACAAATAGTAAGAGCAGAATAGCCAATCCAATGAACTGAGCGATACCACGGTACTCGGGTTTTAGTGGTTTGCCTCGTATTCCTTCGTACGCAAATAACACCAACCAACCACCATCTAGAACTGGTATTGGCAATAGATTTAACAAGCCAAGGTTTACGTTCAGAATTGCCGCGAGGAAGAGCAAGTAACTAAAACCTAAATCTGCTGTTTTTCCAACGACTTGAACGATCCCTATTGGACCAGCTAATTCTGGTTCAATTTTCCCACGAACCATTTGTACTAACGAGACAACCAGTTCACGGGTAACCCTTCCAGTAGCGATCACTCCTTCATATAGCGACCTGCCTAGAGGAACTCTTAACTTTTCATCGATCTGAACTCCGATCCGTCCGCTACCCATAGAACCGATTGGAACAACTTCTAAATCGATCATTTGATTATCACGTTTAACAGTCATTTTCACTGGTTGCCCAGATGACTGTTCAATTATTTCAATAACTTCATCGGTTGAATCGATCTTCACGTTATTTAATTGAATAATTTGATCACCTGGTTGTACTCCAGCTATATCAGCTGGCGATTCTGGTTCTATCAAAGTTATTGTCGGTGGAATTACCACCAAGGCAAAGTAAATTGCAAAAATCAAAGCTGCGAGTAAGAAATTCATCAACGGTCCAGCAACTATAGTAGCCATTCTCACTAATAAAGGCTTGTTGTTGAAACTCCTCGGATCATCTTCGCTTACTTCATTGACTTGTCCTTCATCGGAGTTCTCACCAAGAACCACTTCCTCCATTCCCGCTAGCCGAACAAATCCTCCGAGCGGAATAATGCGAATCGAGTAAAGGGTTTCTTCGGTTTCTTTTTTAAACAAAGTTGGACCAAATCCTAACGAAAATTCTTCCACTCTCACTCCAGCTAATTTAGCGACAATAAAGTGTCCCAATTCATGAAAGAATACTATCGATCCAAAAATAACAATAAAAGCCACAAAAGTTGTCAACTTCTTATCATCCTTCCTGTATCCACAAATTCTTGGGCCTTAACTCTTGTTTCCTGATCGATTGCTAAGATTTCCTCAAGGGAAGGAGAATCAAGTTTTTCGTGGTCTGCTAAACATTTTTCAACTATGCGAGGAATATCCATAAATCCAATCTTACCACCCATAAATCCTGCAACAGCCACTTCATTTGCAGCGTTTAATACCGTTGGAGTAATGCCTCCGATTCTACCAGCTTGGTAAGCAAGATTTAGGCATGGAAACCTATCAAAATCTGGCGATTCAAAGGTTAAAGCGCCTAGTTGCTCCAACCTTAATTCTGGCACAATTGAGGTCCTAATATCAGGATAGGTTAAGGCATATTGAATAGGTAGACGCATATCAGTGGTCCCCAGTTGAGCGATCAGTGAACCATCTACGAAACGCACTAGCGAATGCACGATGCTTTGGGGATGAATGATCACTTCGATATCGTCATAATCCGTTCCAAAAAACCAATGGGCCTCAATAACCTCCAGTCCCTTATTCATTAGTGTGGCTGAATCTATCGTAATCTTACCCCCCATTTTCCAACTGGGATGATTAAGCGCTTGTTCAATAGTAACATCCTCTAAAGAACCTTTATAATTTCGGAATGGTCCTCCTGAGGCGGTAAGAATCAATTTGCTTACTTCTTCCTTATTTCTACCTTCAAGGCACTGCCACAATGCACTATGCTCGGAATCGATAGGCACAATCTGATCAGCGTACTCCATTACCAAGTGTCCAGCAGAAACCAAGGTTTCTTTATTCGCTAAGGCGATCTTCTTTCCTGCCTTTAACGCTTCCAAGGTTGGACGCAAACCCGCTGAACCAACTATACTTACAACCACGATATCAACTTCTTCATGACACGCTAATTCACATAAACCATCTACATCTGAAAGCACAGGAATATCAACTTCCTGTGCTAGAGCAAAAGCTGCTTCTTGATTTGCCAAAGCGGCAAACTTTGGGCGATGCTTCAAAATTTGTTCTTTTAACATCTCCTTATTACTACCTGCAGCCAAACCAAAAACGTTGAAGCCAGAGAGATCTTTTAAAACTTCCAAAGTTTGAGTTCCAATTGAACCAGTGGATCCAAGGATTACTATATTCTTCATATACTACTACTCCTCCATTCGTCCACCAACACGGTAAATATCGCTTTCGCACCAATCATTACTAGTGGACCAAAAAAGAATCCTGAAAAACCAAAAATCCTAATTCCTAAATAAATAGCAGCTACACTACTTAACGGATGTAACCCAATTTGCGAACCAACAATTTGCGGTTCCCATAACTGCCTAATTAATAACAAGCTTCCCCAAATAATACCTAAAATGATTGCGATAAGAATGTTTTCACTTAGTAAATAATAGGCGATCAGTGGTACATACACTCCACTAGGACCTACGATCGGAAGTAAATCTAAAAGTCCTGCTCCAACGCCCAAAACCCACGCGTAAGGAACGTCTAAGATCAAGAAACTTCCAATTGACACAATCGCCGAGAAGCTCATCAAAATAATTTGAGCGCGCAAGTACCCGAATAAACCACGTAGAGTTTGATTTTTTAAGCGATAGATAATACAACCCCATTTTTGGGGTAGAGTAGAATAAAGGATCTTACCAAATTTTCGTTTGTCACGGCTAATAAAGTAGGTTGAAAAAGCAGCTACGATCACCGCCAAGAAGCTATTGGGAATAGTAAAAACATAGTGCAATAATTCTGCTGAAAGCCATTCAACGCACTTAATTAATTGTTGATGGAGCGATTCTAAAAGACCTGGTAATGGATAAGGAAATTGTTGGAAACTACTTGGAACCTCTAACATTCTTTGACAAAAATAGCTTAGTTGCTCAACTTCTTCCCATAAACTCAGGATGGCAATGATTAGAATAACCACTAATCCCCCAAAGACAAAGATTACACTCAATAATGCGATTAGAGAGCGCCTAAATCCCAATTTTTCCATTTGATCCACAAAGGGATCGATTACTGCTGCTAGAACAAAACCTACTAAAAATGGCGAAATATAAGGAGCCAAAAATTTTAAGCCAATAGTTCCTAGACCGAAGAAACCCAGGATGGCCAAGATGTAATATTTCCCGATATTACCCAATAATCCTCCTCCAGTCTGGGAGGGGGTTAGGTCTATTTAAGAAAAGTTAACGCAAAATAGAGAACAGGTAGAACGAAAACTAAGGAATCAAAACGATCTAAAATACCCCCATGACCCGGTAATATGGAACCCGAGTCCTTAACTGTACGAGCTCTCTTCATTCCCGATTCTACCAGATCACCGATCTGACCAAAAATCGATAGAACTATGGAAAGTAAGGTAACAAAGACTACCGATTCCCCTGCAATTAAAGCAAAGATAATTCCACCGAGAGTCGCAACTCCTAAGCCTCCAATTGCTCCTTCAATTGATTTTTTGGGGCTGATTGTTGGTGCTAATTTGTGTTTCCCATATTTCAAGCCGATGAAGTAGGCACCAGTGTCGGTTAGCCAAGTTACCAAAAATGCGTAAAATAGCCACCAGAAACCAAATTGTTCTCTTATTAGCCAGAGGAAACTAAATAGCCCCGCAGTATAAAAAACCCCTAACAGATTATAAGCAACGACAAACGGGTCACGAGAAGTAAACGTGACCCTAATTAAAAAGTACATTAATTGGAAGCCTAGCCAGATAAGAACTACTGAGCCACCCATATTACTGTATGACAAAAAGAGAAGCGATAGTCCTGCCAGAAGCAAATAATCCCAATAAATTTTCTGCTTGAAAAAGTTGGCAAACTCCCACATCCCGAACAAAACCAATAAAAAGATGAGAGCTTTAAGATATACTCCACCTAAGTAAGTTAGAATCAATAGCAAGGGTATTCCTACAACTGCTGTTAATAATCGTGCTATAAAACCAGTCATCTACACTCGCTCCTCTACTACTCCACTACTCTTCCAAAACGTCGTTGTCGCCTACTGAAACTTAGTAGGGCTATTTCAAAATCCTCATCCGAAAAATCTGGCCAGAGGGTGTCTGTAATATGCCATTCCGCATAGGCAGCTTGCCACAACAAGAAATTACTTAGTCGGTACTCGCCGCCCGTCCGAATTATCAAATCTGGATCAACATACTTGCCAGTATACATGTATCTGCTAAGCAATTCTTCGGTTATTTCTTCTGGGTTAATTTTCCCTGTAAGTACCTCATCTACTATTCTTCTAGTTGCATTAGTTATTTCATTACGCCCTCCATAATTAAAGGCGATGTTTAGGATCAAGCGATTATTATTCTTAGTCAGTTCTTCAGCATTCAACCAGATATTGGTAATATCTTTCGAAAGACCATTGCGGTCGCCGATCCACACAACTCTTACTCCCTGACTGGATAATTCTTCGATATGCTTCTCGAAAGTTCGCTTCATTAATCCCATTAGGTAATTAACTTCTCCTTTAGGGCGATACCAATTCTCGGTACTAAAGGCAAAAACCGTTAGAATAGAAATCCCTTTTTTAACGCAAAATTTTACCGCGCTTATTAAAGCCTTGACGCCTTCAGAGTGACCCATGTACCGCGGTAAACCTCTTTTTTGAGCCCATCTTCCATTGCCGTCCATCGTGATAGCAACATGCTGCGGAACTTTATCCTGCTGTAATGCTTGTTCTTGATGTTCATCTATTGCCTTTAGCATCGTATCTCGCTCCCAATTTCGTTGTTACAATATGTCCCAATTTAAGGCAGTATAAACCACTTCAACCAATTGCTCTTTTTTCCTTACAGCGATAACTCGCAGATCCTCGTCTTCTTCATCAATTTCATCCACAACGCTGCTATTTCGATGAGCTTTTGGAGAAGTAGTAGGGATTAATTTATATTCAGCGCCTTCCTCTTTGAGATACTCTTCGGCTTCTGCCAAAGGAAATCCAATCAGCAAACTCCAATCAATATTTTGCATTAAACTTCCATGATCTCCTTCTCTTTTGCTTCCCCTAATTTATCGATTTCAGCTATGTACTTATCGGTTAGTTTTTGTACTTCATCCTGTAAACGTCTACTATCGTCTTCAGAAATCTCGCCTGCTTTTTCATTCTTCTTAATCTGTTCGTTCAAATCTCTTCTGATATTGCGTACCCCAACACGATATTCCTCGATTTCTTTTTTGACTATCTTAACTAGTTGCTTTCTTCTTTCTTCAGTTAGTGCTGGAATTGCAATCCTAATCACAGTTCCATCATTATTAGGAACCAAATCAAGATCCGAAGTAAGAATAGCCTTTTCGATAGCTTTAATCGTTGACTTATCCCAAGGTTGGATCACGAGCAAACGAGCTTCAGGTACAGAGATATTCGCCACCTGATTCAGCGGAGTTTCTGTTCCATAATAATCTACAGTAATTCTATCCAGTAATGCTGGATTTGCCCTACCTGTCTTAATACCTGATAAGGCTTTTTTTGCGGAGTTGACCACTGCAATCATTTTATTTTCGCCATCTTTTAAAATATCCTTAAGCATCTTCTTCTCCCCCTACATATGTTCCTATTTTTTCGCCACAAATGGCACGCACAATATTTTGTCTTTCATCAAAATTAAATACGATAATAGGAATTTTGTTATCCATACATAAAGAAGCAGCCGTTGAATCCATTACACCGAGATTATGCTTGATTACATCAAGGAACGAAAGTTTATCATAACGAACTGCATTTTTATTTACTTTGGGATCAGAATCATATACCCCGTCCACTCCTCTTTTAGCCATTAGAATAACATCTGCTTCAATTTCCGCTGCCCGCAACGCAGCAGTTGTATCTGTTGAGAAGTATGGATTTCCTGTTCCAGAGGCAAAGATCACGACACGATCTTTCTCTAAATGGCGAATTGCCCTGCGTCTAATATATGGTTCGGCAACCTGCCTCATTTCAATGGCGGTTTGGACTCGGGTTGCGACATCTATTTTTTCTAGAGCGTCTTGGAGAGCTAGTGCATTTAGGACCGTAGCTAACATTCCCATATAATCAGCGGTGGAACGATCCATGCCTTTGGCACTACCAACAGCGCCTCGCCAAAAATTGCCACCTCCAACCACAACTGCAACATTTACTCCTATCTTCACTACTTCAGCTATATCCTCAGCGATACTTTGCACCACGGTAGGATCAATTCCAAAACCTTGTTCCCCGCCTAGAGCTTCACCGCTGATTTTTAATACGACCCTTTTATACTTAGGAGTACACATAGACACCTCTCCCTGAAGAATTCTTCGTTTTTGCTTGGTTTCCTTTTACAGAATTGTATATATTATATGTATTCCGACGGTATTACGAAAAAAGAGGCCACCAAGGGTGCCTCTTATTGTCTTACCTGAGCCATAACCTCGGCAGCAAAATCATCTTGGCGCTTTTCAATTCCTTCGCCACGTTCGAAACGAGCGAAACGCCTGATCGCAATGTTTTCTCCGATTTTCGCGATCTTCGCTGTCAAAAGGTCCTGAATTGTCACATCTGGATCTTTAATAAACGATTGCTCCAGTAGACAATTTTCATTATAGAATTTATCTATTCTTCCTTCGACGATTTTATCAACGATATGTTCTGGTTTTCCTTCGTTAAGTGCATGAGCTCTTAAGATCTCTTTTTCCTTCGCAATTACCTCTGCTGGAACATCTTCTCGAGAAACATATTTTGGATTTTCTGCTGCGATGTGCATTGCGATGTCTCTCACGAACTCTTGAAACTCTTCGGTTTTTGCAACAAAGTCTGTTTCGCAATTAACCTCAACCAAAACACCGATTCTTCCACCCATATGGATATAGGCATCGACTAGACCGTCAGCAGCAATTCTTCCAGCCTTCTTTGCTGCAGCTGCGAGTCCTTTTTCTCTCAAATAATCGACGGCTTTATCGATATCACCTTGGGTTTCGGTCAATGCTTTTTTACAGTCCATCATTCCTGCGCCAGTTTTTTCTCTTAATTCCTTAACCATAGCTGCAGTAATGTTTGCCATCAATATCCCTCCTTTAGATAATTATTCCTCTGCACCGCAGGGAAATCAATATTAGGATTCCAATAAACAAAAATTCGAAAAGATCCTGTTTCTGGAATCATGTATTCCTAAAAAAAGAGAGGCGAGAGTGCGAAAGTCTCCCAAGCCTCTCTTGTTCTTTGCACTAGCTTCTAGCGAATTAGTTCTCGTAATCTTCAGCTTAAATATCTTCAACTGCTTCTACAGTTTCTTCAGAATCTAAACTGATTTCCTCTTCATCGCTAGCAACTGGTCGGTCGCTATCTCCGGCTTTCCCTTCGCGACCCTCGATAACTGCATCTGCCATACAAGCTGTTAGGAGACGAACTGCACGAATTGCGTCATCGTTTCCTGGGATAACATAGTCAACCTCATCTGGATCGCAGTTAGTATCAACTATCCCTACGATTGGAATCCCAAGCTTTCTAGCTTCAGCTACCGCGATTCGCTCTTTGCGAGGGTCAACCACGAAGATCGCACCTGGCAATCCTCTCATCTCGCGAATACCACCGAGAAAGCGATTGAGCTTCTCCATCTCTTTACGTAGTTGAAGAACCTCTTTCTTAGGTAGCAATTCGAAAGAGCCATCCTCTTCCATTCTTTCAAGCTGCTTGAGACGTTCTATTCTTCCGCTAATGGTTTTATAGTTGGTCAACATACCACCGAGCCAACGTTGGTTAACGTAGAACATGCCACAACGTTTTGCTTCTTCTTCGATGCTCTCTTGAGCTTGCTTCTTAGTGCCAACAAAAAGAATAGATTTACCTTCTGCAGCAACATCTTTTAGAAAATTATAGGCTTCTTCAACTTTCCGAACGGTTTTTTGCAAATCTATAATGTAGATTCCGTTCCGTTCAGTAAAGATGTATTCAGCCATTTTAGGGTTCCAACGGCGAGACTGATGACCGAAATGAACACCTGCTTCCAAAAGCTGTTTCATTGAAATAACGGCCATTCATCCCACCTCCTCTCTCTTTGTTTTTCCTCCGTAGCCTTCATCTAACACCGGGACCCACTCAGGGCACGTCCGCCATTATCTGGATACGTGTGTATTTACACCATTACACAGTATAGCATAATCCAGTCTGCAATTCAACTACTCTTCATTATTTCTTTCAGTTGCAGAATTAATTGAACTTCGCCTTTCCCTAGTTCCAATCTTCGAGCTATTTCGCCTTCTTCAAGACCTTGTCCAGCTAAATCATAAACAGCTCTAACTTTTGGTGATGAAACCTCACTTCTTAATGATTCACTAATGAGAGATTTAACATCGGTCTTAATTCTTGTCAGCTCTTTCCCTTTTTCATCTAATTCTTTCATCATGGAATCATGTTTATTCTCCATCTCCGCCATCAAATCATCAAAAAGTGCTTCGAGTGTAGTAAACTCTTCCTTTTTGGCTACAAAAAGTCCAGGTCTAAGTATGTATAACAATAGCAAGCCGAGAATAAACCCTAGTATCAATACTATCAGATACTCCAAGTGCTCACCCTCCTAAACCTTGATATCAACTCGATGCCCTTTGCTATCGAAGTTTCTTTTTTTCCTCTTTTTCTCTTTGTGACGGCGTTCAGGATGTTTTTCATCCAATCTTATATCTGTTCCTTGTTTTGATTCATTTATCTTGCGTTTCCGTAACTCCATTTCATCTGCTACTTGAGGTGCTAATTTTCCAGCACCACTAAACTCGCCTTCACGTTGATATCTTGGAATCTGCTCGGAACGAGTAACTAAAACTTGGAAATCAGGAAATTTAATTGTCATCGGCAATTAACCCCCCTGTATCTATGGTAGATACAACAAACTATCGAGCGCACAATCTTATCGTAATTTTGCCTTGAGGGTAGAGAGTGCTTTAAGATGGATTTGGCAGACTCTTGACTCTGATACTTCCAAAACATATCCGATCTCTTTTAATGTCAACCCCTCGTAATAGTAGAGCGAAATTACTAGTTTTTCGCGCTCAGGTAGAGCATCGATAGCGGCGGCTAACTCTTTTTTCATCTCCTCATCGATCAAGCCTTGATCAACCACCGCTTCTTCATCTCTAACGGTATCGCTTAACCTGATAGGTTCATTGCCACTATCATCATGCGAAATGATTTCGTCTAAATATGCGATCGTTGTTGTTTTTACTTCATCAACCAAGTTATAATACCTATCTAATGAGATATCAAGTGAAGCAGCAATTTCTTTATGCGTGGGTGCTCGTCCTAATGAATGCTCCAAATGCTGAGTTGCTTGTTCTAACTCACGTGCTTTGCTCCGCACACTCCTCGGGACCCAATCGGTAGACCGTAACCCATCAAGAATAGCCCCACGTATCCGCATTGCCGCGTAGGTTTCAAACTTAAATCCACGTTCAGGTTCAAATTTGTCAATTGCATCCAATAAACCAAAAGTGCCATAGCTTACTAAATCATCGAATTCTACACTAGGAGGCAGATGAATCGCTAGTCTGCCTGCTATATACTTTACCAACGAAGCATAAGCTAAAACTAGCTCTTCTTTCGCTTCCAAATCGTCTGAGAGCTTGTATTTTGACCAAAGCATTGATGTATTCGGCTTCTTATTATCCATTTCTATCAACTCACTATCTAACTCTGGTATGACTAACGCAACCCTTTGCGATGTAATTCAAGTTGGCGTTTATAGACAAACCTGATTAGCTCCTGACGAACTTTTTCATCGATATCAACAAAAACCATTCCATAGTACCATACAGAGTTTTCTTCGTTAATCTTTCGAACAATTCTTCCTTTGACTAAGATAGTTTTATCCTCGATTAAGACCTTCATTTTGATCAAATCATTCTCATTCAAACTGTCATCAAAGATAAAGAGTAATCCGCCACCACTAATATTCTTTATAGTGCAATCTTGAAACTGAATATCGTCATTATCATTAATTAACTTCAGCGCACCATCGAGTAGTACATCGACACGAACATAATCGCGGTTTTGTATTCTTTCCCACGGACCCTCGATTCTGAACAAGAGACAGGGAAGATTTCCTTTTACTCGCCTAATCAATGTCGCCAAAGCTCGGTACCGTCCTTCATACTTCGGGTTATCCTCATGATAAACGATATGGACAGCCGAATTAACTCTCATAGGGATGATTACTCCTTGGTGAGAGGGTGCCGCCACCAACACTTCATTTTCGGAAACGTCTTCCACTCTGGACTGATAGACTTGTTGTGTATCGAAAACTACCAATTCGACCATTTGGTTAGGCTTTAACCTCACCCCTTAACCCCCCATTACTCTATTTCTGCAAAAGGCTGTACATTTTATTAAAAAACGCTCTGATTCCTGTTTCGTTTCTCCTCTTGGTTTCACCAAGTAAGTATTGAGCAATCTTGTCAATGGAGCGGCTTGCCAATGAGGATGGATATGAGAGTACAAATGGACTTTGCTCCACTACGGATCGAGAAACGGAATCATCAAGCATAACACAGCCAGCATAACCAACTTCGCAATTCATAAATTGCTTCAGTACTAAGTTCAGTTTTCGAGCTACACCATCACCATCAGAGGGCGAGGACACCATATTAGCAATTATGCTTACCGAAGTATTAGGATTTTGTTGCTTAATAACCTTTATCATACCATAGGCATCTGTTAAGGCGGTTGGCTCTGGCGTGGTAACAACCAATACTTCCTCCACGGAAAGCACAAAACTCAGAACAGTCTTGTGAAGACCCGCACCAGTATCAATGATAACAAAATCAAAATTTCTCTCGAGAACCATTAGTGCATTAATAAACTCTTGCAATCTCCACTGGCTTAAATTTGCCAAATCATAAACACCTGATCCACCTGGTAAAACCTTTAACCCCAAAGGACCATCGATCATAATTTCCTCAACGGACTTATTTCCCTTTAAAACATCAGCCAAGGTAAACGCTGGGGCTAGTCCCAATACAATATCTACGTTAGCCAAACCTAAGTCAGCATCAAATAAGACCACCTTGTACCCAGATTGAACTAGTTTCAAGGCTAAATTCACTGATACATTGGTCTTGCCTACTCCCCCTTTACCACTTGTGACAGCGATAACTCGCGGTTTAGACCTTGTTTTTCTATTGACCATTCGGCGTAAAGCTTCTGCTTGATCCCCCATAAACATAGCTTATTCCCCCACAATAAGGCCAGCAAGCTTACCAGAATCCGCAACTTCAATATCTTCTGGAACACTTTGGCCAGTTGTTAAAAATGCTATCGGAACATTTGCAGCTATAGCAGCATGAAGCATATTCCCATACCGACGTGTTTCATCTAATTTAGTTATGATCAGGCGATCGATTCCCACATCTTTAAAACCTTCGATAATTTCAACTACATCCTGATATTTGGTGGTCGCACTAACAACTAAATGAACTTCAGGGTTAAAACCCTCCAAACAGCGCTTTAATTCGGTAATCTGCATTCGATTGTGCTGACTACGTCCCGCAGTATCGATCAGGATAAGATCCATATCCGCCATACATTCTACGTTTGTCTGAAGCTCCTTAGGAGTATAGGCTACCTTTACTGGAACTCCAATAATATCTGCATAAGTTTTTAATTGTTCCACTGCTGCAATCCGATATGTATCAATAGTTACTAGTCCGACTTTCTTCTTAGCTACCAAGGAAAAATTAGCTGCTAGCTTCGCTATTGTTGTTGTTTTTCCTACACCCGTCGGTCCAACCAAAGCTACTATCTTTTGAGTACCGTCCAGATCCCACGGTTCGACTGTTTTAACATAAGAAGCAATCTTGGCAATTACTCGCTCTCTCAATTCAATAAAAGATAATTGCCGATCCTTTACCTCATTGCACGCAGAATTAACGATCTGACTTGCAAGTTCTGGTGAGATTTCACTTTCTATCAAACCTTGATATAGCTCTTTTACTGGAGATATAGAGGATTCGATAGTGGTAAGTTGGGGTTTTTTTATGGTCGCTTTATAAATCTTTGTCTCACCGGAAACTTCTGGTTGTACTTCTTCAACCTTACTTACAGATTGATTTTTATTCGCGTTACTGGCTTGATCTGAATCATCATACGCCCCAATGATTTCAATCTTTTTTTCCCGAAACAGTCCCAAAAAACCACCATAAGTAATTGTCTTGGTATGTAAGACAACTGCATCACGTCCAAACTCTTCCCGCATCTTATTAACTGCTTCGGTCATATTGTCGCCTATGAACTTTTTCACTTTCATCAGTAAACCTCACCACCCCGACAGCCTGTACTTGAGTATCTTGAGAAATCTCATTGTAGGATAGGACTATCAGCTTCGGTATTGCTCGTTCCGTTAGTCTTTTTAAGGCCATCCTGATACTTGGAGCAACCAAAATAACTGGATAAGATAATGGCGAAGTCTCGACAGCTTGACCTATCTGCTGGAACAACTGTTGTAACAAGCGGGGATCTAAAGCTACGGTGGTACCCCGTTCTGTGTGTTCAATTCCTGAAGCAATTACCTCTTCCCAATTTTGATCCAAAGTTAGAACCGACATTACCCCATCCTCTAGGAACATCTGGGATATCTGTCTTGCTAAGGCTTCTCTAACATACTCAGTTAAATAATCAATGTCCTTCGTTATTCTTGCAGCATCAGCTAAGGTTTCTAGGATAGTAACAAGATTCCTAATCGGTATTCCTTCACGCAATAAATTCTGAAGAACTTTTTGCACTTCTCCAAGAGTCATTAAATCTGGGATAAGTTCGTCGATAACCGCAGAAAACTCTTCTTTCATGCCATCAAGTAGCATTTTTACTTCTTTTCTACCTAGTAACTCATGTGCATGATTCTTAATGATCTCAGTTAAATGTGTTGCAAGTACCGATGGTGGATCAACAACGGTATATCCTGCATTCTCGGCTTCTTCCCTCACACCTTCATCGATCCACAAAGCATCAAGTCCAAAAGCGGGTTCTTTAGTAGGGATTCCTGTAACTTCATTGGTAACTCCACCTGAATCCATCGCCATATAATGTTGTATCAAAATTTCTCCACTAGAAACTGGAATTCCTTTAATCTTGATCACATATGAATTGGGTTCTAACTGGAGATTGTCTCGAATTCGGATCACTGGCACCACCATCCCTAATTCCAAAGCACACTGACGTCTGATCATAGTTATTCTTTCTAACATATCTCCACCTTGTGCTTCGTCTACCAATGGAATTAGGCTATACCCGATCTCCAATTCGATCTGATCAACCTGCAAGAGTGAAAGAACACTCTCTGGTTTCTTGTTGATTTCTATTTGCTCCTGATGAGTTATACTCTCAGTTTCGGCCGAGATTTCACCCGCTCTCTTCCAAAGAAAATATCCAGCTAATCCAGCAACACCAGCCAGAAAAAAGAACGATAATGTTGGAAGTCCTGGAGCAAGCCCAAACATAAACAACACTACTGACACAATAAACAATACTTTGTAATTCGCAAATAATTGGCTGATAACGTCTTTTCCCATCGTATCATCGGAACTGCCTCGAGTTACGATAATACCCGTAGCAGTTGCCATTAGCAAAGCAGGTATTTGCGAAACAAGTCCATCACCAACCGTGAGCATAGTGTAAACTTGTAGGGCTTGAGCAAAATCCATATTTCTTTGTAGCATCCCGATTATTAATCCACCGACGATGTCGATCACCACGATTATAATACCAGCGATCGCATCACCTTTGACAAATTTGGAAGCTCCATCCATAGATCCATAAAAATCAGCTTCTCGTTCAATATTTCGTCTACGAGCTCTTGCTTCATCCTCCGAAATCAATCCTGCGTTTAAATCAGCATCGATACTCATTTGTTTACCAGGCATCGCATCAAGCGTAAAGCGAGCGGAAACCTCAGCAACCCGTTCGGCACCTTTAGTAATTACAATGAATTGAACGATGACCAGGATAAGGAAGATTACGAATCCAACAACGTAATTACCACCCATCACAAAATCCCCAAAGGCTTGGATAATCTTACCCGCGTACGCCTCTGTTAGGATCAATCTAGTGGAAGAAACGCTTAGAGCCAATCGAAAAAGAGTAGCAATCAACAATAATGATGGAAATACTGATAGCTCCAGTGGTTCTTTCACATTCAATGCCAAAAGAAGAACCATTAGACTTAAACTAATATTAGTAGCAAATAAAATATCAAGTAAAGCTGTAGGTATCGGTATGATCATCATCACAACTATAAATATTACACCGAATACCACAAGAACATCGCTATAACCAGCTAGTTTTATGACTGAATTGAATGCCTTATTCACTAAGGTTCCTCCTTAAGAAACAACGATAAAGTTTTATCCCTGAAATCCTCTTTTAGTTCGATATACATATGCTAACACTTCTGCAACGGCAGGATAGAGATCTACTGGAATTTCCTGTCCAATATTCGTTGTTTTATAAAGCGTTCTTGCTAATGGAGCGTTTTCGATCATAACCACGTTGTGTTCTTTCGCAATTTCTTTAATCCTTTTAGCAATTAAACCAGCACCCTTGGCAACCACTTGCGGGGCGGCCATTTCTCCAGCAACATAGGAAATTGCAACTGCATAGTGAGTAGGGTTAGTAATAACTACATCTGCCCTTGGAATAGCTTCCATCATGCGTCTGCTGGAAATCTCCCGTTGACGTTGCCTGATTCTTGCTCTAATTTGCGGTTCACCTTCGGTTTCCTTAAACTCTTCCTTGATATCCTGTTTAGACATTCTTATACTTCGTTCAAATTCCAAACGCTGATAAAGATAATCAAATACCGCAATAATTAATAGCGCCACTCCCACCCAAATTACGAGCGAAAAAATGGTTTGCCCGATTAAAAGTACCCCATTAACGGGCTCTAACTGGGACAAGCCAGATAGCCACACCAAGCTAGAGCGGATTCGAGTGTAAGCAAAATAACCAACAACAAAGATTTTAAAACATGCTTTTAATAACTCTATCAGTGCCCTTTTAGAAAAAATCCGTTTGATGCCTTCAATCGGGTTAATGCGTGATAGCTTTGGTGAAATAGAATCAGAAGTAAACATAAAACCAACTTGGACCACTTGTGATAGCAAAGAAATAATAAATAGTCCACCGAAGATCGGAGCGATTGCCAGAAAACACTCTTTGATGATCAAATAAAATAGGTCCATAGTCCCCATTATGCTGGGTTCCCAATCGTAACCATAAGCCAGTAGATGAGAAACCAAATTTCCTATCCGTTGAAAAACAAAAGGTCCTAGATAACGAATTAGTACAAATCCACCGATTATAAGTGCGACCGTACTTATTTCACCGCTTTTTGCTACTTGACCTTTTTTCCGTGCTTCCTGCCGCCTCCTTGGAGTGGCTGGTTCAGTTTTTTCAGTAGCAAATAGTTGAAGTTCGATCCTTAATACGTTTTTTTTGTTTCCTAGCATTCTACGTCCCTCCTGCTGCTTTAAGCAGGTTAGAGAAAAAGGTAAAAAGAAGGCCGTTCATTCCGAATAACGAAGCAGCCAATGAGATAAAAAATGGCAAAGCAAATATGATTACTACCATGCCAACAACTATCTTTATTGGAAAACCAATCACAAAAACGTTGATTTGCGGTACTGCTCTAATTACTATTCCTAAAGCCAGATCAGTCAAAAAAATGGTTCCCATAACAGGTAAAGCAATTCGCAATCCGATACTAAATATATTACTTGCTAATGCCATCACCAACTCAAAAGTTAGATCTGTATCAAAAAAGTAACCGACTGGGATAGACTCAAAACTCTTAGATGCGGCCCTTAGAAGCCAAATATGACCATCGATAGCAAAAAAAACCATAATGGCTAACAAATGATAAAACTGCGAAAAGATCGGTAGTTGCATTCCAGCTGAAGGATCAAAGACAGTGGCCATTCCAAAACCCATTGGCACATCGATTAACTGACCTGCAAAATACACCATACTAAAAACAAGTACTACAAAAAAACCCATTACTAACCCGATCGCCACTTCTTGAAGTATTAAGAATAATAATAGATAAAGATTATCGAAAATAGAAAAGCTAACCGATGGAGTAGCGAGAATTGCCATAAAACAAGCAAGTCCAATTTTTGCTTGCGTTGGGATCCCACGAAAATTAAAAATGGGTAAAACAATGATGAAGGTACTGAAGCGCACTAATGCCATTAAAAAACCCGCAAATTGTTCAAGCTCTATCAAATGGGCCCACCTCATTAATGAAATCACATTATATAATCAGTTAAATTCCCTAATAAACGTTGCCCAAAATCAATTAACACTCGTAACATCCAAGGTCCAAAAATAACGATTGAAAGCAATACAGCCAAAATCTTTGGAATAAAGGTAAGTGTTTGCTCCTGAATTTGGGTTGTTGCCTGAAAAATGCTAACTATCAAACCAACCAACATCCCCAAGCCCAAAACTGGCCCTGCAACCAAGATCACAGTCATTAAAGCATCTTTACCGAGACTAATAATAGTCGATTCGGTCATCTAATCACTTCCTTAATCGGTTAGAGGTAACTTAAAAGTAAAGAACGGGTTATCAAATGCCATCCATCAATTAAGACAAACAGAAGTATCTTAAAAGGAAGAGATATCATTACAGGAGGCAGCATCATCATTCCCATAGCCATTAAGGTACTCGCAACTATCATATCAATCACTAAAAAAGGAACAAAGATTACAAAACCGAGTTGAAAAGCTGTTTTCAATTCAGAAATTACGAAAGCTGGAATTAATGTCATGGTTGGGACATCGTCGCGACTATTTGGACGCTCGTTTCCACTTAATTGGATGAACATCTCTAAATCTGATTCCCTTGTGTGGGTGAACATAAAGTCCCTGATGGGATCCATGGCCTTAGCCAAAGCTTCCTCTGTTTGTAACTCACCATTAATATAAGGAATAAATGCGTCATTATAAACAGCTGAAAAAGTCGGCGCCATGATAAAAAAAGTCAAAAATAATGACAAACCAATCAGGACCTGGTTTGGGGGCATTTGGTTAGTAGCCAGTGCATTTCGAACAAAAGATAAAACGATCACACTTCGAGTAAATGACGTCATCATTATCAAGATTGCTGGAGCCAAGCTCAGCACTGTCAGAATTATTAAAAGTTGGATCGTTACCGCAACATCACTTGGATTTTCCGCGATTCCTAAACCCAATTCGATGCTAGGAATAAAGTTCACGCCTCTGCCTCCTCACTCGGGCTCTCACTTAAAATCTCCTTTACGGGATGCTGTTTCTCTGCTGAAACTCGATGCAAAACACTTACGTTCTGTCCAGTCACCGCGATGAGCAATCGTTCATTTTCCCATTCGATTACGTAAAGTCCTTTACCAGTTCCTAAAGAAGAATGCTCCAAAACCTTAATTGAACCCTTAAACTTAAGCTTAGTTCCATAAAAACGAGTAACAAAGTAGATTAGTGGCGCCATCACTAATAGCACAACCACAACCTTAACTAATCCTTTGAGAATTTCCCAATCGAACACACCCATTCTCTCACCTCAAAAGACAGATTCGCTAAATAGCCAAGACAAACCTGCCAAAGTGATTAAGCTAGATTGTCCATCAGCGTTTTAACTGGCACCACTTCAAGAATCCTGATTCCAAAATTGTTATCAAGCACCAATACTTCTCCTTTGGCAATAGGGTTGCCGTTGATATAGATATCAGCAGGTTCTCCCGCAGTTTTATTAAGCTTGATTATTGAATCAGTTTTTAAATCCATAATTTCCCCGAGAGTCATTACACAACTTCCCAGTTCAGCTAGACACGTTAGTTCAACATCACTAATTAAGGAAACACTTTGTTCCGCATCATTAGATTTGACGGGTTCTAGATCTTGAAACCGAATATCTCTAATCGGTAAGCGATTAAGCCGTACCCCCGAGCGTTTCACCTTAACGCCGTTATCGAGCATGAA
Organism: Bacillota bacterium; assembly: GCA_012728115.1. Taxonomy (GTDB): domain Bacteria; phylum Bacillota; class Limnochordia; order Darwinibacteriales; family JAAYFS01; genus JAAYFS01. The sequence continues at coordinate 27,107 of JAAYFS010000052.1, forward strand.
TTTCTCAAATTGCTGCTGAACAAGCAAAACCAAATCTATCGATGCATTTTCCCAGGTTATAGAAGTTTTCACAAAGTAATCTTCTTTTTGTAATGGCAGACTAGATGCATTCTGTAATGCAAGCTTGACTGGAGCATATACCTTATCTAACTGATGAGGGCTCCCTAATTCCTGCGAAATCACACTAACAATGGTCTGATACCATTCATTAATGAACATATTCACTCCCCTGATTAGTTGCCTGGGGAGCGCTTTCTTTAAAGTCTCACAATCTTTCTCAGCGATCAAAGTAAATAGACGCACACCACCGATACTAGCTGGATAAACATAGATGGAATCGGAAAACAGCCCTGCAATACCAACACTAGAAGGTTCAGTATGGATCCCTTGAACTTCCACCGTTTTACTAAGAAAAGTGCTCAGGCTCCGCTTTATAACAGGAAGACCGTTTTTGATAGTTCGAATAGTCTCCCCATCAGGTTGTTTCTCGGAACTTTGACTCGCTTGTAACAGGGCATTGATTTCCTCCTGTGATAATACCGATCCGTTCACGTTCAAGCCCTCCTTTCTCCCGTTAACGTTATTGAATCACCAATTCGTTAAAATAAATATCAACGATTTTACCTTTGAGCAAAAGGTCGTTTAGTGTTTTCATCAAATCCTCTTTGAGGGAGTCCAAACCATCAGTCTTACTTAATTCTTCAACCGAACGCAACCTTAAAGTGGAAATAATTCGATCCCGTACCTGAGGTTCTCTTTTTTCAAGTTCGGTAATGGTTGAACGACTGTCAACTTCTAAAACAATTCCTGTTCGGATAAAACGGTTTTGATTGGAATTAGCAACCAAGTTTACAATAAATTCTCCTGCCGTAAATGTTGGCCCAATTTCCCGCTTTTCAACTATGCTGGTTCGTCCAGTCCCTAAGGCACCTTCGTTACTACCGGACTCAAAGAACAAATAGGTAAAATAGGCACTTCCAAAAGTTGCCATAATGATCAACGCGATAGCAGCAATCACCAATTTTAAATCAACTTCTAGTTTCTTGGCCATTTATATCCTCCCACCCAATTAAGGTTCTTCAATCCATAGATCGGTCCGCAAAATCACAATATCGACACGCCGATTCTTACTCCGATTTTCGGCGGTATCATTCGATACTAGTGGACGATACTCGCCATACCCAGCTGCCGAAAGAATCTCTGGGTTAAACCCTTGCTCCTCAACTAGGTAACGAATAACATTTGTTGCTCGATGCGTGGATAATTCCCAGTTTGACGGAAATTGTGGCGTGTTGATCGGCCAGTTGTCTGTATGTCCTTCAATTCTTATCGGATTTTCCAGCTCTTTTAGCCAAGGACTAATATTGTCAAGAACTCTCTTAGCTTCTGGTTTCAGTTCCGCTTTCCCGATGTCGAAAAACACATTATCAGCAAACCTAATGGTCATTCCTCGCTCATCTAATTCCAGGTGTACTGATTGTTGCAGATTCTCTTCCTGAACATAGTCCGATAACCGGTGATACAATAGTTCAAACTCTTCCATACTCATTTCAAAACCATTGCTGGAATACAAACTTTCCTCGGGTTTAAAGGTGCGTCCTCCATCTAACACCCCGAGATTCCCCGTAAAGAACGACATAACTGCTTGAAATCGCGCCACGTCAATACTGGAGAAAGAAAAGAGTAAAACGAAAAAACACAATAATAGAGTCATCATATCGGAAAAGGTAGTCATCCATAATGGGGAACCGACGCTACTACCTTCATTCTGATTTCGTCGTCTACGACGCATCCGACATCACCCCTTCAGCACCAGAAACTGTACCAGGAGCAACGCCTCGTCTAGCAGGAACCTCTCTATGATTTGGAGAAAGGAATGCCTTCAGCTTTTCTTCGACGATCCGTGGATTTTCACCCGCTTGAATCGATAATATTCCTTCGATCATCACTTCTTTTAAGAGAATTTCTTTCGCAGTCTTACCGCGTAATCTACCTGCAATAGGAAGAAGAACTGAGTTAGCTATAACTGCTCCATAAAGAGTAGTAATCAATGCTATTGCCATACCTGAACCAACTTGACTAGGATCATCGAGTTCACCAAGCATCGCAATCAATCCGATTAAGGTACCGATCATACCGAAAGCAGGCGCATAAGCACCAAATTGTTCAAATAGTCTTTGACCTTCGGCATGGCGCTCCTCCAAAAATGCTAGCTCAATTTCAAGAATACTGCGCACTAATTCGGCATCAGTACCATCCACTACCAACTGAATGCCTTTCTTTAAAAACTCATCGTCTGTGTTTTGTACCTTATCCTCTAATGCTAATAAACCCTCTCTTCTGGAACTTTCGGCAAACTCAACTAGAGTTCTAATTATTTCCGATTCATTGTTATCGTCTTTAGAAAACGCAATAACAGTTAATTTCCCAATGCTAGCAACTTGCTTCCAGGGGAAGTTTACCATTAAAGCGGCAAATGCTCCCCCAATAGTAATAAATACACTACTTAAGCTCCAATACAAACCTACCGTACCCTCAAGAGCTATGGCGATAATCATGATAGCAAATCCTAATACAATACCTAATATACCAGCGATATCCATACCATAATCCCCATTTCTGTCAGTGTAGGGGTCAAAAAGCGACCCCTACACTAGAGTTGTTCTATCGTTTCAGATTTACTACCTCTTGGAGCATCTCATCAGAAGAGGTAATAATTCGTGAATTAGCTTGGAAGCCTCTCTGAGTGATGATCATATCTGTAAATTCTTCACTCAAATCTACATTGGACATCTCTAAAGCATTTGACATTATAGAACCATAACCACCGCTCTCAGCTCGTCCAAAATCCCTTTGACCTGAGTTATTCGACTCTTGGAAAATCGAATTACCAGCTTTGAGCAATCCAGCAGGATTATCGCACCTAGCTAGTGCTACTTGAGCAAGATTCTTAGTCATACCATTGGAGAAACTTCCGATAATGATTCCCGAGCGATCAATGGCAATACTATCTAAAGCTCCACTTGGCAATCCATTCTGGTTACGCAATACCACCGAAGTAGATTCGCCAAACTGCGTTAGATCACCAAGGTGAATCTCCATCGTAATATCCTTAGCTAATTTAGGTTCTATTGCATCAGCTGGAATGGTAATAGTTCCTTTGCCACCACTGATAAGAGCACCACTAGTATCGAATACAAGTCTATCACTTCCTAGGATGGTGTTTGGATCATTTGGCAAAGTTGCCGTCCATGACCATTCATTATCACCGATTTTCGAAAAAGTTACATTAATCTGGTGACTTGAACCCAAGGAGTCATAAATAACAACTGTGCGAGTTACATTTACACCTTCGTCAGCATCTCTACCGATCTCTGTTAATGGATCAGTTCCGAAAATATCGGGTGTAATAGCGTCAGCTACTTGGATGTCGTAGCCAGAACCAGCAAAATCGGAAACAATGGTTAGAAAACCATTTCCATCTACACTAGCGGTTAAACTTGAACCCTGTAATTGTAGATTGATCGCATCTTGTAAATTAGCGATTCCACCTGTTTGCGAATAGTCTTGATCAAGTACAATTCGGAAACCATTAATCTGGATGATAGCAGGATTATTACTGAAATCTATATTCAAAGCGCGATCTCCAACCAACGTGGTCTGAGTTGCAGAAATTCCAGTGGTTAGTTGAGTTGTATCAAATACTTGCGCAACCATATTACCAGAGACGGAAATATCGATCTCACCTACATCATCACTGGTGATTACCAAGAAACCGTCTTGATCAAGTCCTGCAGTTGCCCCAATTAGTTCCTTATTGATTGCATCCAACAAGTCTTGCACTGTATAAGTGGTTTGACTGAAACTTATTACTATTTCGTTTCCGTCAATGGTAACGCGTAATTCTGGATTGGTAACTGACGATAAATCTAGATCTGATGTCAAAGCAACTGAACCCTTTAGTGCACTTTGAGAGCCATCTATTCCAGTCGAAACTTGCCATGCGCCAAGAACTAGATCACGATCATCAATTTCCTCAAAAATTATGGTCTCGGCACCTGGATTATTGTGTGAAATAACAAGTTTGTTATCTTCAAATGCCGCCCGCGCACCCTGAAGTCTGCTATTGATATCATCGAGCAGTTGGTCTGGAGTAGCGTAATCTTTATTCAATAAGATTCTTTGGGGTTGATCATTATTCGAACCACTTACGATCACGCTAAGAACTTGTGGGCTGTTACTGAAATTCAAATCATAAAGCTCACCCGAAAATACTTTCGTGGTTGCAGCCATCTTTACACGTGCATCAAGATTACCACCGAAAGTGATCATATCTGTTGCTCGTGGTGGAACTATATCATTGATCGCAATCTTTATGTTTTCTACTTGGTCAATAGATTCAGGCAGGATGCCGTCAGCATTAGCTAAAATGCCTTGTACCCTCAACCCAGTAGCTTTGCAAAATAAGTGTCCTGTTTCATCGAAATCAAACATCCCTGCTCGCGAAAAGTATTCTTTTTGTCCATCTGAAAGAATGAAAAAGCCATTTCCTTCGATCGCTAAATCTGTGGCGTTTCCTGTGGATTGAGTGGGACCTTGAGTATGAATAACATCGATCGTACCAAGTCTTACTCCTAAGCCAACTTGTTGTGGATTAAGACCAGCTCGAGTTTTTGAAGGCGAAGACGCTGTTTGAAGTGTTTGGTTAAGTGCCTCCGAAAAACTTACTCGCGATGATTTAAATCCTGTAGTATTTACGTTGGCGATATTGTTTCCAATTACATCCATCTTTGTTTGGTGTACTTTTAGACCAGAAACACCAGCAAACATTGAACGTAACATGAAATCCCTCCCCTTTATCCTTGTGTCAATCGTTCCACAAGGGTCGGGCCTCCTCGAAAGGTCCAGCCCTTTATGTTATTACTGCACTGTCAATGTTTGTAAAGACATTCTCACGGATTCTGTCTCCGTCGATCGCCGTAATTACCGTACGGTTTTTAACACTAACCACGAATGCCAAATCTCCCATCAAAATCAACGATTCACGGGCTCCTTTATTTGAAGCCTTGTTAACCGCATTCTCAAGCGCATTTAATTGCTCTTGACTCAAGGTAATGCCACTACTTTTAAGACGCTTTTCTGCATGAGCAGAAAATTTCACTTCACCGCGCCCAAGTTTTTGTTCGAGGATCCTCTGGAATTCGTTAGTTTTTGGTTTTTGAACTTGAGTTGTTTGAAGATTCGAACCAACTCGTGTCGTAGGCCTAATTGGCAGTCCTCTTGGAACTTGAAAATCATTTGCCACTCTTATCACCTACCTCCAAAATGCCTACTATCTCAGTGAAGTCATATGGTTTTCCATCAACGATCAAGTGTGGCCAACCATCTTTAAAGTAGACTCCTGTTACTTCACCGAACAGGCTTTCGCCTTCTTTAGAATAGATCTCTACTGTTCGTCCTAGTAAAGATGTAGCTTGTCCTAATGCAGTCAATCTTTGCTGTGACTCCATCATCTGTCCGATGGTCTGATTTAAGTTTTGCATTTGTTCCAGACTACTAAATTGAGCTAGTTGAGCAATGAATTCTTTATCGTCGACTGGACTGATTGGATCTTGGTACTTCAACTGAGTAATTAATAATTTTAAGAACTCATCTTTTCCGAGTGCGTTAATGGTGTTGTTTTGTTTCGAGTTTTGTTTCTGAGTCTCTGCCTGACTGGCGGCTTGAACAGTTTGGAAATACATCCTCTCACCTCCTCTAGACCCGATAATCGATGCTTGTTTCCCCAAAATCCAAGCGAGCTTTATTGGTATAAATCATACTACCACTACTTACTAAAGGTTGTAGCTTCTTGCCCAAGCGAACTAGCTTGTGCGACCTATGAACTTCTGGTTCTCGTGGAGACTTTCCATGAAATTGAGTATCACCACTCGAAACATTTACGGTAAGGTTAGCAACGTTCATTCCCATATCCTGAAGGCTTGAACGTAACTGATTTAATTGAGCAGCAAGTACTTCCTTTACTGCAACAGATTCTGCCATTAGTTCGGCGGAAACCACTCCTTGTTCGATAACTACCTTTACTTTCAATTCGCCAAGCGACTCAGGCTTTAACTCAATGCGAATCTCACCAAATTCCGAACCTTCGGTAGTCAAACTCATCCGCTGAACATCAGAAACCAATTCATCCCTCAGCTGCACTTGAAAATCGGATTCTCTCGCTTCATTTGGTTGCTCATTGACCTCAGAAACTAATTCAGGAACAATCTCTTGGAAATGCTGACCAACAACCCCACCTGGTTCGTCACCAACTTCGACATCACTCTGTTCGCTTTTTGTTTCTAGTTGAACTTTGATTGTCTTTGCTGTGTTTGGAGTTTTGATTTTCTTTTGGGTTGCTATACTAATAATCGCATCTAACGCAGTTTCTGCGAGCTTTTGCTGGCTTCCTTCATCCTCAAACTCCATACTTTCTAACTGCAAATCTCGCACAGAATTTTTTATAGCTATTTCAGGTAATTCTTGCTCAACTTCACGGAAACTAGAGTGAGTAATCCTGGTAATATCTTCGCCAATTATTACGGTTGTTGGTTGCTCTGGTTGCTCTATTCTCGCTACTTCACTAAGATTTTCTTCTCCTCCGAAATCAGTCACCCGAAGTTCTTCCTCCGCTGTCTGAATCAAAGTGGGAAATTTTTGTTTTGGTTGAACCTCTAATTCAAGAATCGTTTGCGATTCAGTATCGGTACTTGTTTTTAAATCCGATGGTTCAATCCTAGTCTCCCTAGTGGAGATAAACTCAGTAATAACTACTTCAGACTCGCCAACGAGTACAGGTGTGGAGTTAAATTCCTCAACCTCGCCCTTTTGCCCATCATCAGCTACGTTAAATCTGAAGTGATTTGGGTAAGGATCAATTCTTAAAGCATCCTGCTGAATAGGATTATTGACCTTTGTCACTTCAGTTTCTTGTAGATCGACTATTGGCATACTTATTTCCATATTTCGTGCTTCTCTCGGCTGCTGCATAGTAGTAGGAGTACCAGAAGTTTCCCCTAACGAAACTCTTGGTTCGCCCGTAGTAACAGTACCAACCTCAAAGACCCTTTGGTGATGGGATGAATTTGATTGCTCAGCTACTTTTTGAACCTCGGGTTCATTATTCACTACCGCTAAACTTTCGATCCCCTCTACCTCTTCAACCTCAAAGCTCACTTCCTTGAATGAAGTTTGTGGCCCTTCAGCTCCAAAAGGATTTAGAGTAAACATAATTTCAGTGCCTAGTTCTTCATTTTGTTCGTCTAGTTCGTCCTCTTCAATTTTAGCTTGTAATTTTTTAGCTAATTCTTCAAGTAAAGGCATCTGATTATCTACTGGTACGAAAAACGTTTTTAGCGTCTCAAGCTTTTCTACATCTTCAGTATCCAAATCGGTAAGACAAAAGTCAGGATCTTTTTGAAGTAATTTGAGAATAGATTCAAATTCCAGACTTGCTTCTCCATTCAGTTTAGTTTCCTTGCCAATTGGGATATTGCCTCGGAAAAGCATGTCTAGCGCTACTCGCAATTTATCACCTCCTTTCAGTTGTCCTTAAACCTACTACTGACTCGGGCTGCCAAATCAGTAGGAAGTAACGACAGAATCTGGGAAGCTTGTCTAGTGTCCATTTGGGTTAGAATTGTTACAATATCCTCTTCATCAAGTTCTTGGATGATTCGCGCCCCTTCTTGTGCTGCCATCTCTTCATATAACTCGGCAAGTTTAGCCAGGTTCTGTTGTCGTTTAACTTGGAGTTCAAACTCCCCCTGTTGTCGTTGAAGCGCTGCTTCCCGTCTTTCTAAGTCACGCCATTGCTGAGCAATATGCGCTTTTTCGATTTCCAAATCTTTGCGTTCTGCTTCTATGCTTTCTTTTTCTTCCATAATTGCTTCATATTGGTTAGCGCGCCACTCTTCACTCTCCAGCCCAGCACGATATGTTTCGATATGTGGTTTAAATACTGGTATCCTCTCAGCCCATTTACCCAATGTTTCTTGAGGAGATATGATTCCCATGATGGTCAAAATTGTAGTTGCAGTAATTAAGGATATAAGAAAGAATATAATCACTAAGGCCCATTTTTTCACTGAATCTCCTCCTCAGTCCGCTTTTGCCCAGCTATTTCGTCTATTAGATTCTGTTCTTTCCTCAGCATCTCTTGATAAAATGCTTCAAGCTTCACTTCTTTTAATTTCTCGTATATCTCTCGTTGTTGTTTTGCATAAACATATTCTTGGCGTTTCTCTTCAACTATGGCACTTGCTTCTGCTACTTTAGCCTGCTGAAGTTCGATCTTTTTGTTTAGGCTATTTAAGTACTCATACATCGCAACTCTCAGTGCCACGTTGTTTTGCTGATACCCAAATTCAAGCGCATATTCTTTATCCGTATAAAGCCCGTGAAGCCGCATATTTTCCAACTGCAGCCTTTGAAGTGCCTCTGCAAATTTAATCTTTGCATCGTCTTCTAAAAGCACCTTATACTTGCGAACTCGTTCTAACCTGAACTGAAACTTTCTCATCAGTAAACCCCCTCATTAAGAGGAAAAGATCGAACGAAGATGTTCGAGAGTCGAATCCCAATCGGCCTCTTCGTGTGTTCCTTGCCGTAAAAAAGCGTTAATCTGTTCTACATATTCTATCGAGCGATCCACTAAAGGGTTCGAACCCTTTACATATGCGCCAATATTTATCAAGTCCTCATTATCACGATAAACAGCAAGCAATGTCTTTAACTCACCCATCAATGATTGATGTTCTTTTTCAGTAACATCGGGCATCACCCTACTAACACTAGCTAGAACATCGATCGCTGGATAATGCTGCCTTTCTGCTAAGCGACGTGAAAGAATAATGTGTCCATCCAAAATTCCACGAACCGCATCAGCAATAGGCTCATTCATATCATCACCATCGACCAACACGGTATAAAACCCAGTGATCGTCCCATGTTGTCTTGGACCTGTTCGTTCCAAAAGCTTAGGTAATAATGAAAATACGGACGGAGTATACCCTCTTGTAGCAGGTGGTTCTCCAACCGCCAAGCCAACTTCTCTTTGTGCGTAAGCAAAACGCGTAACAGAATCCATCATGAAAAGAACGTCATGTCCTTGATCGCAAAAATATTCCGCAATAGTTGTAGCCACATAAGCGCCTTTGAGCCTAACTAGTGCAGGTTGATCGGAAGTTGCGACAACAACTACAGATCTTGCCAAACCCTCAGGACCAAGGTCTTTTTCTAGAAATTCCCGCACCTCGCGGCCTCTTTCTCCTATTAATGCAATAACATTTATCTTAGCAGTAGTATTGCGCGCCATCATTCCTAAAAGAGTACTTTTGCCCACACCGCTTCCTGCGAATATTCCGATCCGCTGACCCTTACCAATTGAGAGCAAACCATCAATAGCTCGTACGCCAACTGGTAGTGGCGATGAGATTCTCTGCCTTTGCAAAGGATCGATTACGTCGCGATTGATCATATATCGCGCTTTGGCTGGAATCGAACCCTTACCGTCGATCGGCCTTCCGAGTCCATCCAGAACTCTCCCGAGCAAATGATCACTAACCCCTATCGTTAAGGGTCGGCCCAAGGCAGTAACAAAACTTCCTGGTCCAATTCCTGTAAGTTCAGCAAGAGGCATCAACAAGATTCTGTCATCACGAAAGCCAACTACTTCCGCGTAGATTGGCTCACCGGACTTGGGATGAATTAAACAAAGATCACCGACATTCGCAAATGGTCCACTAGACTCTATAATCAAGCCAACGATCTTAGTAACATGTCCAACTTGTCGGTATAAGTCCACATTATCGATGATGGCAGAATAATGATTCAAACGACCTTGATTTGTTTTAGCCATGATAAACCGCTTCCTCAAGCGCATTTTTTACGCTGTTTAACCTTGTTTCCAAGCAGGCATCGATCCTTCCCGCCTCCGTTTCAAAAATACAGCCCCCAAATTCCACAGCCTCATCAGGTTCCCAAGTAATGTTGGTACGGAAATCATTAAACTTAATTCCTGCCTCCAGCATCGCTTCATAAGCTTTTGGATGTAGTCTAATAGTTACTCTATCGGCAAGACTTAAATTAGCCATACACTCCTGAATAGTCGGTTCTAGCCAACTGATATCACCTTCTGATAGCTTCTTTCTTATTATTTTTTCGGCAATTATCACACTCATCTTTAGAAAATCGTGTTCAAGTTGAGCTAAGGCATTGGTGCGTTGTTGGACAGCACCTTTGACTAATCGATCTAAATTTTCCAAAAGTTCCTTCGTTTTCAACTCTGCCTCAGCTAGACCCCGTGCAGAACCCTCTGCGAGACCCTCGTCAAAACCCTGAGTCCAACCCTGCTCCTTCGCTTGAAGAGTAATTGTTTCCAACTCTTCATACGCTTCAGCCAATAAGGCTTCCGCCTGCGCTTTTGCATTCTCTAAGATTTCGGCAGCTTCTTGTTCAGCTTGTTGGCGAATACTATTTGCTTCTTCTCTTGCTTCTTGGATCAAATTTGTTGCTTCTAGAACCGTTCCATGATATTCCTTTTTCTGTAACTGTGGCTCAGAGTTATTGGAAGGAATGATTACATCCGAATCATCGGTAACAAGAACCCGTAACTGGGCAGCTTTAATAACCTTAGACAACTATCTCATCCTCTCCACCACGAGAAATGATAATCTCCCCAGCCTCTTCCAAGCGTCGGATAATACTTACTATACGTTGCTGTGCTTCCTCTATATCACGTAAACGGACTGGTCCCATAAACTCTATATCCTCTTTAAGCATCTCAGCTGCACGTTTCGACATATTTCTGTAAATAACATTAGCCACTTCTTCGCTAGCAGTCTTAAGAGCCAAGGCAATCTCCTTAGACTCAACTTCGCGTAAAACTTTCTGGATAGAGCGACTATCCAAGTTGATAATATCCTCGAAGACAAACATGCGTTTTCTGATTTCATCAGCCAATTCTGGATCATCTTCCTCTAAAGCATCGATAATAGTTCGCTCTGTGGCTCTATCAACTTGATTTAGAATATCTACCGCAGCATCGATGCCCCCAGCGATCGTATAGTCATCAATCGCGAAAGCGGACACTCTTTTTTCTAATGCACTTTCAATTTCTTGCAATACTTCAGGCGTAGTCCTATCCAATGTAGCTAAACGTTTAGCCACATCCACCTGTTTCTCAGGTGGTAACGCCGACAGTATCATACTTGCTTGGTCGGTATGCAAGTAGGCTAAGATCAAAGCGATCGTTTGAGGATGTTCATGTTGAATAAAGTTTAATAAATGGGCAGCATCCGTTTTTCGGGCAAAGTCAAATGGTCTAATTTGAAGTGAAGCTGTAAGCCTTTCGATAATTTGCGTAGCTTTTTCCTTACCGAACGCTTTTTCTAACAGAGATCTTGCATACTCAATGCCGCCTTGACTTACATACTCCTGAGCCTCAGCCATTTGATGAAACTCCCTTAATACCTGTTCTCTAAGCCCAGGCATCACTTTGCTCAAACTTGCGATTTCTAAAGTTAATTCTTCTATTTCTTCATCTTTAAGATGTCTAAAAACTTCGGACGAGAGCTCTGATCCCAAGTAAATCATTACAATTGCGGCTTTTTGTCTTCCAGTTAATCTTTGAGGTTTCATTATACTCCTCCTAGTCTTCAGCCAACCATGCTTTCAACAATTGAGCAAAATCTTCTGGTTTGTCCTTTGCCAAATCCTTAATACGATTTTGAATTTCTAGTCTCTCTTGTTCTTCAGGTGATAAGGTTACTTCGACTTTTTCTTCTTCCTGACCACCAACAACAAGATCGATCTCACTTGTAGTTTCTTGATCGACAACAACTGAAGACCTTCTACGAATAAGTATTATGACAACTATCAACACTAACAAAGCGCCTAGTAACCAATAGATCCAAATCGGACTTTCTGCTGGTTGAACGTCAGCAGTTACTGCTAAGAAAGAATCTTCTCGGAAAACAGCACTGGTAACAAAGATTTCATCACCGCGATCAGGTCTTAATCCAGCTGCGTGACTGACCCATTCTTTGACAGAAGTGATTTCTTCAGGATCTAAATCACCATTCACCCAGACACTCACACTTAGTCTTTCTACACTGCCAGGTGACGAACTAATTTTGCGTTCGATAAGGTTAAGTGCATAATTGACCGATGATTCCTGGCGTTCATACTGGGAGCGCTCCCCTGAATCAGCTACGTAGCCAGGAACATTGGAGTCTACTCCAGGAACTCCACCGACTCCATCGGAGCCAGTGCTTAAGTAACTTTCGCTTAATCTATGTTCATCACGAACTAGACCTGGATAATCGCGATTAATCGGTTGATACAATTCTTGATATTCTTCCACCAGAGCGAAATCGAGCTGAGAACTAACTCTTACAACAACATTTCCATAACCGTAAATCCTTTCTAATCCTGCTACGATTCTGTTCTCTAAACCACGTTCATATTGACGCTCAATATCCAGTTTATCAGCGATGAGTTGTCCATCGAGTCCATTATTACTGGATATCTCATTAAGGATATTTCCACTGGTATCGACAATCGTTATGTTCTCTGGTACTAAGCCTTCCACGCTAGTCGCAATTAAGTGCGATATACCCCGAATTTGCGATGGGCTTAGTCTTACCCCAGGGGCTAAATGTAATAGCACCGAGGCGCTAGCAGGTTGTGATTCAGAAACAAATAAAGACCTTTTTGGTAGAACAAGATGTACCCGTGCATCTTGCACTTCTTTGAGTTGTAAAATAGTGCGCGTCAATTCACCCTGCAAGGCAGCCTGGTATCTTATCTGGCGATCCGATTCAGTTTCACCAAGCCTGATCTCAGAAAATACTTCAAAACCAACAATGCCGCCGCGAGGCAATCCTTGGCTTGCCACCATCATTCTTGTTTCATATACTCGTTCCTCGGGAACTAAGATTGCGGTACCATTTTGAACAAGTTCATAGGGGATACTGTTTTCCTTAAGCAGTGAGATAATTGCTGCGCCGTCTTCAGGTTGAAGATTTGTGAATAACGGCTGATAATCTGGTGTCGAAAAAAGTGTTAAAAAAAGCAATAAAAAAAATACTGCACCTACCAATACAGCCCCACCTATTCGGTACTGTAATGGTAAAGCATTCCAATTGTTTTTAATTGATTCAAAAATCTCTCCCAACGATAACACCTACCTAACGCTACACTTGCATTCTCATTATCTCTTGATATGCTTCGATTAACTTATTTCTAATGGCTACTGTTAATTGTAGCGCTAAGTTAGCTTTCTCGGATATGATCATCGCATTATGAAAATCGATCTCACCAAGCATAAGCTTTTCACTTGCCACTTCGGCATCGATTTGTAGTTTATTCACATCAGAAATAGCTTGGGACAACGCATCCTTAAATTTCGTCTCATTTTGGGGACTCACACGGTATCCTTTTAGCCCAATGGACGGCAGTTCACTATTTATCCTCATATTTATCACCCTAATCAAAAGATAAATTTAACTAACCTCTACCTATTTCTAAAGCCTTTTGTGCCATTGCTTTTGCAGAGTTGATGGCAGTGATATTAGCCTCATATGCCCTAGTTGCTGAAATCAAATCCACCATCTCTTTCACGACATGCACGTTAGGCATTGCCACATAACCGTCCGCATTTGCATCTGGATGTTGTGGATCATACACCATTCTAGGAGGTGCTTGGTCCGAAACTATCTCAACAACTTTTACCCCTTGACCTTTTACGATAGCTTTAGGATCGTTTGCTTCGATCATCGCGAAAACGGGTACCTGTCTTCGATATGGTCCTCCATCCTCAGTACGCGTGGTATTTGCATTTGCCAAATTATTGGCGATGGTATCCATTCTTACCCTCTCAGCGGTTAGGCCAGAGGCACTTATTCTAAAAGCCTGGAAAATAGTCATCTACCTTCTTCCCTCCCCGATAACTAGTTTCAATAAGCTTAACTGTCTGTTTAATACGTCAGCAATCGCTTGATACTGAATTTGGTTTTCTAGTAATAACACCATTTCGCGATCAGGATCGACATTATTACCATCATTACGCATTATAGTTGTTCTATCTTTTTCCACAACGAACTGAAATGGTCGTTGAGAACTTGGAGAGAAACGCGTGTTGCTCGAACAAAGATGTCGTTTCAATTGTCCTTGAAAATCTACATCAGATCGTTTAAAGCCAGGAGTATTAACATTAGCCAAATTATTGCTTAGAACGTTATGTCGTAAAGTAGCCCCATCTAAACCCTTGGTTAGCTGGTCGACAATCCGAAAAATACCCACAAAATCCCTCCTAATTCGTAAAGTGGTTTCATCATTAACTCTTTTTCTACAGTCATGACGAATTTCCTCCTAATTTATGGGATTCACAACATTGCTTGAGCGCTTTATCGGCTTATTCAGCGGTTTTTCGTTGTCCTAAGACAATGGTCCTAGGACCATAAAAGGGGTACTACCAGTGTTTTTTTATTCATATTTGAAGGAAATATATACACAAAACATCAATTTGGCTGGTTAGAAACAATTGCAAAAACGTAAAAAAAATGCATCCTTTCTTTTTCGAAAGGATGCAACGTTATTTTTATCTGATACTGTATTTCTCTAACTCCTCCAAAAAGTATTCGTTTAGAACCCGAATATAGGTACCTTTCATACCAAGCGAGCGTGATTCGATCACTCCAGCACTTTCTAATTTTCTCAGCGCATTCACGATCACCGAGCGCGTAATCCCAACACTATCTGCTACTTTACTGGCCACTAACAACCCTTCAGAACCACCCAATTCTTCAAAAATATGTTCAACAGCCCCCTGCTCCGAAAAAGACAGTGTACCGATCGCTATTTGACAGGCGGCCTTCTTGCGAACTTCGGATTCGATTCGTTCGCTTCTTTCTCTTAGAATCTCCATACCAACTACCGTCCCGCCGTATTCAGCAATTAACAGGTCAGCGTCAGTAAATTCTCCACTTGACTTAGTAAACACTATTGTTCCGAGCCGTTCTCCCCCACCGCTTAGAGGCACCACTGTTACAATTTCATTTACGAACAAACAGTTTTCTTCTTCATATTGACAAAAATCTTTTCCAGCCCGATTAGCGATGGTAGCATCAATTTTCAAAAGTTCAAGATTAAAGGTCTCTGGAAAATATCCTTTTTCAAGAAATTCACCTTCCGCAACTCCAGCCCCTAGATAGAAATCGCCCAAAATTTCTCCGTTGCGATTGAGTACAAACACACTAGCATCTAGCAGGTTTGACAACATCTTTGCCATTTCTTCATAATTGACTTCCCCTTCCGAATACCTTTGCAAAAACCCATTGATCTTTCTTGTTTTTTCCAACAACACCTTTATTTGAGCCATTCACCATCACTCCTTTAACTTAACAAAATCAAGCATCCGTAAAAAATGATTCCTAAGAATGCCTAAAGAATATACTTAGATAAATCTCGATTAGAAGTGATTGGTCGAAGTCTCTGTTCAACATAGGCTGAGTCTATGGTAACTGTGCTTTCGCTCGATGAACCGATCTCAGTAGCATTGAAAGAAATTTCCTCCAATATTCTTTCGAGAATTGTATGAAGCCGTCGAGCACCGATGTTTTCGGATTCTTGGTTTACTTGTTCCGCTATCTCAGCTATCTTATCGATTCCATCTTCAGTAAAGCTAAGTTTAACACCTTCGATCTCCAAAAGTGCTATATACTGCTTGATTAATGCGTTTTTCGGTTCAGTCAAGATTCGCTTGAAATCTGCCTTTTTGAGGCTGTCAAGCTCAACTCTAATTGGAAAACGCCCTTGTAGTTCAGGGATTAGATCGGAAGGCTTTACAGTGTGAAAAGCGCCAGCAGCAATGAAGAGGATGTGATCCGTACGAACTGGACCATACTTCGTCATAACCGTCGCACCTTCAACGATCGGAAGGATATCTCTTTGCACTCCTCCTCGCGACACATCAGGACCAGCTCCCCCTTCTCTGCCAGCAATCTTGTCGATCTCGTCAATGAAAACGATCCCTGCTTGTTCAGCCCATTCGATTGCTTCAGAAGCAACTGCATCCATATCTAGTAGTCTGCTTGCTTCCTCCTGTAATAATATCTTTCGGGCTTCACTAACTGTTAGTTTTCTCCGATGTTTTCGTTTCGGCATTATACCGCCGAGGATATCGTTAAAATTAATCCCCATCTCTTCCAACCCGCTGGTCGATAAAACATCGAACATCGGATTACTTTGATCTTCAACTTCGACTTCGACTACGTATTCTTCTAATTCTCCTTGTTCGAGCAAACGACGTATTTCCGCTCTTTTATTCTTTGCCTTTTCGACTCTTTCATTCCACTCTGGATCGTATTCATTTTGGGTACTCGATCGTTGCGCTCCAAAGAATGCTCCAAATGGATTAACCATCGATTTTTCTTGCTTAGGAATTGGTGCAAGGCTGTCAAGTAGCCTTTCGTTTACGGCTTCTACTGCTTTATCTTCAACATTTTTCATTTTTTCCGCTTTTACCAAGCGGACAGATACTTCAGTCAGATCACGCACTATCGATTCAACATCACGACCTACATAACCTACTTCTGTAAATTTTGTCGCTTCTACCTTGATAAAAGGAGCTTTAGCTAATTTTGCGAGCCTCCGAGCAATTTCTGTCTTACCTACTCCCGTGGGTCCGATCATTAAGATATTTTTGGGCATTACTTCATCTCGAAGTTCTGGTGGGAGACTCGCACGGCGAAAGCGATTTCTTAGGGCGATGGCGACAGCACGTTTTGCTGCTGATTGACCCACAATATATCGATCAAGTTCCTCAACTATTTTGAGAGGGGTTAGATCCATCTTCTTCCTCCTTATCCAATTCGACTACAGTAATCGAATCATTCGTATAAACGCAGATTTCCGAAGCAATTTTCAATGCTTCATGAGCGATTGCAGGCGCACTAAGGGAAGAATGCTTTAATAAAGCCTTACCTGCTGCTAAAGCATAGTTTCCACCCGAACCAATGGCAGCTATATCATCATCCGGTTCAATGATATCCCCTGTACCTGATAGCAAAAGAATATGTTCTTTATTCATAGCTAGTAGCAAAGCATTCAACTGCCTAAGTACTCGATCGGTCCGCCAATCTTTTGCTAGTTCATAAGAAGCTCGTAAAAGATTCCCATGATGTTCACCAAGTTTATCTTCAAATTTTTCTAAAAGCGCAAACGCATCAGCGGCGGAACCAGCAAATCCGCAAAGAACTTGCCCATTGTAGAGAGTTCTAACCTTTTTGGTATTATGTTTAATGATGGTGTTTTCACCGAAAGTCACTTGACCATCGCCAGCCATCGCAAACCGTCCGTCTTTTTTTACCGCAACAATCGTTGTAGCATGAAACTTTTCCATCGCTCTCCCTCTTTTCTTGTACATAATATCCTAAGCGCGTGGATGGGCTCTATTATATACAGACTTTAACCTACTATTACTTACACTGGTATAAATTTGGGTGGTAGATAGATTCACGTGTCCTAATAGCTCTTGAACCACCCGCAAATCTGCTCCCGCATCCAGCATATGGGTAGCAAAACTGTGCCTGATGGAGTGTGGCGAAAGATTTTTTGCTAAAGCAATTTTCTGGATTTGTTGCGTCATAATATATTGAACACCTCGCGGGCTGAGTCTTTCACCACGATTGTTTAAGAACAATGCCTGTTCATCCATCTTAGCAAGTTGATTACGCCCATCCCTCAGATATTTCTTAACAGCATCGATCGCTCGTTCACCGATAGGGACGATTCGTTCTTTTCTTCCTTTACCATAAACCCGAACAAATCGATACTCAAAATCGATGGAATCTAGATCAAGATTAACTAACTCAGAAAGACGAATACCTGTAGCATAGAGAACTTCTAACAGAGCCCGCGTTCTTAATTCCAATGGCTCATCGCTTTCTAACGACCCTAGAATTTCATCCATTTCGTCAACTGAAGCGATGGTAGGCAATTTTTTCTCTTTCCGCGGTGAATTGATGTACTCGGCTGGGTTTTTTTTAATTATCTCTTGTTTATTTAAAAATCTAAAGAAACCACGTATTGCTGCCAATTGCCTGCAAACAGTAGTTCGAGCATAGTTCTTCCTATATAAATAAAGTAAGTAATCCCTGATGTGATGATGGGTCACCATTTCAATCTCGTCTGTAAAATTATTGTTTACGAATTTTATAAATTGCGTTAAATCTCTTTCGTACGCCTTTACTGAGTTTTCTGTCAGATTTTGCTGAACCTCGATATACTTAAGAAATTCTGTCAAATATCTGTCCATTGCGAACTCCTTCTATTTATTACCATATTACTTCTCATTTAGAATTTGTATTCCTTTTTATTTTTGCACGATTTCGAGAAATTGCTTGAGGGAATCGAGGGACCGCTTTGCATACTCTTCCTTACGTTTTTGCTTATCCTTAATCCTCTCATTCAAAGGTGGAAGCAGGCCAAAATTAGCATTCATTGGCTGAAATCCATTTGGATCTGCCTCTTCAAGATAACGTGCTAAAGCCCCTAGAATAGTGACTTCGGGTAAAACTAAGGGTTCTTGTCCGCCCAGTAGGCGCGCAGCATTGATTCCAGCTAATAATCCTGAAGCACTACTTTCTACATACCCTTCAACTCCTGTTAACTGCCCTGCTACGAAGACATTAGGATAATCTTTTAACTGGAATGTCGCTTTTAACACTTTCGGAGCATTAATAAAAGTATTACGATGCATCACACCATAGCGAACAAACTCTGCTTCCTGTAAGGCGGGTATGAGACGAAAGACTCTTCTTTGTTCCCCCCATTTTAATCGTGTTTGAAAACCGACCAGGTTAAATAATGAGCCTTGGGCATTCTCCTTACGTAATTGTACTACCGCGAAAGGACGCTTCCCAGTTCGTTCGTCAATTAACCCAACAGGCCTTAAGGGTCCATAGAGAAGGGTTTTTTTACCTCGTCGTGCCATAACTTCAATCGGAATACAACCTTCAAAAACGGTAATATCATCCTCAATACCTTCATGCAAAGGAGCTTGTTCAGCCTGAACAAGCTCGTTCCAAAACAATTCGTATTCTTCTTCAGTCATTGGACAATTAAAATAATCAGGAGTTCCTTTTCCGTAGCGAGCACCCCAAAACCCATGCTCGGTCAAGATGCTTTCACCCGTCACAATCGGTGCTGCAGCATCATAAAAAGACAGGTTTTCCGATTTTGTCATTTTAGTTAATACATCAACCATCGGTTCACTAGATAGTGGGCCAGTAGCGATAATAACGATTCCCTCGGGTAAGGAAGTGCATTCTTCTGTTTTAACTTCAATGTTCGGATGGCTCATTATCCTTTGTGTTATCATTTGCGCAAATCTATTGCGATCAACAGCTAAAGCACCTCCAGCAGGGACAAAGGTTTGAAGAGCTATCTCAATAATTAAAGATTTCAAAAATTTCAGTTCTTCCTTAAGTAAACCACCCGCACTGGTTATTTGGTTGGAGCCAAGCGAATTACTACAAACTAACTCAGCAAAATATTCTGTTTGGTGTGCTGGTGTTGATTTTAAAGGACGCATTTCTAAGAGGCTAACTTTGATACCTCTAGTTGCTAACTGCCAAGCTGCTTCACACCCAGCTAATCCGCCACCAACTACTGTAACCCTCATTTAAGAACTTCCTCCTAGTTTACACTCTTTATTAACACAAATCGGTTGATCATTATTCTTTTTTACGACCAATAGCTCACCGCAACTAGGGCACTTCTCCGAAACAGGGCGATTCCAAGATACATAGTCACAATCTGGATACTCGGAACATCCGTAGAATAACCTTCCTTTCTTGGACCGTCTTTCCACAACTTCCCCTTGTTCGCATTTCGGGCATTTTACACCGATTTCATTTAATAAAGGTTTAGTGTTTCGACATTCTGGATATCCCGGACAAGCAAGGAACTTGCCAAACTTGCCCCACTTAACCACCATCATTCTGCCACATTTATCACAAGGAAAATCCGAAACCTCGTCTTCAATCTCTATTTTTTCCAATAGCTGATATGCTGTTTCAAGGTCTTTTTCAAAGGAATCATAGAATTTTTCAACTACATCTTCCCAGGTAACATTACCCTCCTCAACTTCATCAAGCTCACTTTCCATCGTCGCGGTAAAACCTACATCAAAAAGGTCACTAAAATGTTCGAGTAAAAGTTCGATCACTACCTCACCTAATTCAGTTAACACAAAACGCTTCTCTTCCAAAGCCACATAACCGCGTTGCAATAGTGTATCGATGATCGGAGCATAAGTACTTGGTCTTCCAATTTCTTTTTCCTCGAGGGTTTTAACCAACATTGCCTCTGAGTAGCGGGGTGGTGGCTGAGTAAAGTGCTGGTTAAGCGAAATTCCATCGTTTTTAAGAACCATACCTTCACGCAAATCAGGAAGAACGCCATCCTGTTCCTCCTTCTCATCGGTTCCCTCTACATAAACTTTCATAAATCCAAGGAACTTAATATTTGAACCTGTTGCTCTAAAAACATAATCGTTGACCCGAATGTCAACGGATACAGTATCCAAAACCGCTGGTTTCATTTGGCTAGCGATAAAGCGTTCCCATATTAGTTTATATAGACGATATTGATCTCGAGTCAATGAATCCTTCAATACTTGAGGTGTTCGTAATGCTGAGGTGGGCCGAATAGCTTCATGAGCTTCCTGTGCTCCTTTACGACCCTTGTAGACCGGGGGTTTACTTGGCAAAAATTCTTTACCGTAAGTATCGCGAATTACTCCCTGAGCCTCTTTACTCGCCTCTTCAGCAATTCGCACAGCATCCGTACGCATATAGGTTATCAGACCAACTGTACCTTCGTCACCGACGTCTAATCCTTCGTATAGTGTCTGAGCGATCCTCATCGTTTTCCGAGCAGAGAAATTTAATTTTCGAGCAGCTTCTTGCTGCAATGTGCTCGTAGTAAATGGTGGGGCGGGATTTCTCCGTCTTTCTTTCTTGGTAACCGAGGCAATCTCCCATTGACCATTCTTTATTGCCTTTTCGACTTCTTTTGCTTGTTCCTCATTATTTATCTCGATCTTCTTGCCATTAAAGCTATGAAGTTTAGCTTCAAACTTATCTCCTTGATCGGTCAGAAGTTGGGCAACTATAGACCAATATTCTTTAGGAACAAACTTTGTAATTTCAACCTCACGATCATAGATTAAGCGAAGCGCAACCGATTGTACTCGCCCTGCACTCAAACCTTTTTTCACTTTCGCCCAAAGTAGCGGAGACAGTTTATAGCCTACCAAACGATCAAGAATTCTGCGTGCTTGTTGAGCATCCACTAGGTTTTGCCCAATATCACGCGGGTTCTTGATTGCTTGAAGAACGGCATCCTTAGTAATCTCCCTAAATTCGATACGGCATTTCTGTTCGTCAATATTAAGAACCTGAGTCAAGTGCCAGGCAATCGCTTCACCCTCTCGATCGGGGTCAGTTGCCAGTAAGACTTTACTAGATTTTTTTACTGCCTCTCGTAATTCCTTTAGTATGGGTCCTTTGCCTCTGATCGTAATATATTTTGGTTTAAAATCATCTTCAATATCTATTCCTAATTGGCTTCGTGGTAGATCCCGCACATGACCCATCGAAGCCTTAACGATATAGTTTCTTCCAAGAAACTTACCGATGGTCTTAGCTTTCGCAGGAGATTCCACTATCACCAAAGACTTACCCAAACCCTTCACCTCCGTCAAACTACCTATCACAAGCTTAATACATTACCTTTTTCTGGGTCAAATTAACTGAATACAATTATATTAGGTTTAAGTTATTTATGCAACCACTCTTCTTTTATAATCAAATTTCCTCTAATTGTAATAAAGTGATCTCTTTATGTATCTCCGAAATACTAGCGCCTGTTATCATAGCTATTTCATCTGGGTCGCTTCCTTGTTCTAGAAGTGTTTTTATTCTTGCACGCAATGAATTTACGTCAGATCGTGAGTTCCTTCCAGATTGTATCCCTGCATAGGCTGGTAGCGAATTAAAAATATCTTCTACTTCGTCCACTAACATTGCCCCTTGCTTAATTAAAAAATGATTGCCTCTACGTACCGAACTAAAAATATCACCTGGAATTGCCCAAACCTCTTTTCCTTGATCCAATGCCCAGTTCACTGTATTTATTGCTCCTGAACGTAAGCCCGCTTCGACCACTAACACCCCCCACCCAAGCGCGCTAATCAAACGGTTGCGTTGCGGAAAATTTCCTGGAACAATTTTATCTCTCGGAGAAAATTCTGTGATTAGACAGCCCTGGTTTTCCACTATCTTCTCTGCTACTTTAGTGTGCTCCCAAGGATAAATCTGTTCAAGTGGACTACCAAGAACCGCAACTGTCCTTCCATTAGTTACACTTAATGCTCCTTTATGAGCTTCGATATCAATTCCGCGCGCCAAGCCGCTAATAACTGGCAGACCTGCCTCCGCCAGTTTTTTAGCAAAAAAGTAGGCTTGTTGCCTACCGCTACTTGTGGGTTTTCGTGTGCCGACGATCGCGATCCCCGCTTTGTTTGGTAGGATTCCTTTATAGAACAAAACGGGTGGGGGATTTTGAATTTGCCTGATCATCTTTGGATAATCTGAATCAGCCAAAGTTACAAATTTAATACCTGCTTGCTTTAATGCATCTTCTTCTCCGAAAGGATCGATGCTTGGACGATGAGCGATTATCTGTGCTGCTAATTTGTCTCCAAACCCAGGAATTTGCCTTATTTCTTCCTCTGATGCATCCCATGCGCGAGAAAAACTACCAAAAGCGTGTAGCAATGCAGCAATCCTTTTACTTCCTAATCCAGGGACCATGCTGAAGGCTAAAAGATAATGTCGCAAACTCCATTTCACGATAATTACCTCCGTTTATCGATCTTTAGTCATCATCATCGTAACCAAAGGAGTGTTCAACCAAACTATCGAGAATTTCGCGTAATTCTTCTTCCCATTTTAATTGATAAACGCGAAGATCTAACTCTCTAACGAGTGATCCGCAATGACAATTACTACAAATTATCCCATACATATCGCCCCGACGCCCTTTGATGTTGTGAGGCGTATCTACATTGCAGACTGGACAATTGTATATGCGTGTGCTACCCGATTCAAACTCCATCAATAGCTTACTCCTCTCAAAGAAATCTCCACTAATAGCATTCCGTCTTAGTTTTGTTTCTATGTTATGAAGGACTATTGCGAATTTTGTTGAAATTAAAAATATATATTTTCTGAAAATTTATCAAAGGAGGTAGCCTGAGTTTGATCTGTGTCTTTAGTTGCACAATTGAAGGAATCGATGCTCTCGAAGTGCAAATCGAAATAGATATTAGGACAGGATTGCCTAGCTTTGACATAGTTGGTCTTCCAGGGGCAACGGTACGCGAAAGTCGCGAACGAGTTCGCGCGGCGATTATTAATTCAGGTTTTGAGTTTCCGCTTCAACGCATCACGGTGAATCTTGCTCCAGCAGATATCCGCAAAGATAGCTCTGTCTTTGATCTTCCGATCGCATTAGGGATCCTGGCAGCTCAAAAACTTATCTCAGAAAATATATTCGAATCTTTCTTAATAGTCGGTGAATTATCCTTAAACGGAAACCTGCGAACAATAAAGGGTTCGTTGTCTTTTGCAGAGTTATCAAATAAGCACAACAAAACTCTTTTATTGCCAGCAAGTAATATCCAAGAAGCTCAAGCGATTAGTAAATGCAAGGCGATTCCACTAAATAATCTGCGCCAAGCAGTAGCTTTTTTAACCAATCAAATCGCTATTCTTCCTCCACAGCTGCAACCAAGGAGGTTATCACCGAAACTCGAAAGGCCTTTTGCAGAAATTCATGGACAGTTTACAGCCAAGCGAGTTCTACAAATAGCTGCTGCTGGACACCATCACACCTTACTTATTGGATCACCTGGTACTGGCAAGACCATCCTAGCACGCAATACCGCTTTTATAATGCCACCGATGACAGAAGAAGAGGCCATTACTACCAGTAAAATTTACAGTAGTTGCGGAAAACTTGATCCAAAACTAGGAATAATGCAAGAAAGACCTTTTCGTAGTCCCCATCACAGCATAACCCGAACTGGCCTTATCGGTGGCGGGCAACCGATTGTTCCAGGTGAAATTACACTTGCCCATAACGGAATACTATTACTTGATGAACTGCTTGAGTTCAAACATGATGCCCTGCAAGCTTTGCGCGAACCGCTAGAAACTAAAGAAATCGTTCTCTCGCGAGCGGGGCAAAGTATTGTCTTTCCAGCAGATTTTCTCTTAATAGCCACCGCAAACCCTTGCCCTTGTGGCAACCTTGGGCATCCCTCCAAGAATTGTGTATGCCAACCTTCTGATATCAAACGATATACCCGAAAACTCATCGGTCCTCTTCTCGATCGAATCGATTTAGTTGCGTTTCTTAAGCCACTAAAACCCGATGAATACTTGTCTCTGGTAAATGAACCAACATATACCGTCACACAACGGACAGTTGGCATCGATCTTCCTTTAACACCTGAGGCTAAAACATTTCTCTCTCAAGCTGTGGACAAACTGCATATTTCTGCTCGTGGCTACTACAAAGTAATTAGAGTCGCCAAAACAATCGCTAATCTTGATGAGGAGAGCGAGATTCGACCTGCTCATCTAGCAGAAGCCTTACAATATCGCTGGGAATCTGTTAGAATCTACCCAGACTAGGGCGATTCCTCCTCATCGAAAACTCGAGGTGGAGTCCAACTATAGTTTTGCTTCGCAACTTTAAGTACCAACGAAGTGCCTGTGTTTAGGATTCCTGGTATCTCGCTAAGTCTGTGAATTAAGAAGGTAAGCAACTCTTCATTTGTTGGTAGCACCACTTCGATTATTAGATCATGGTTGCCAGTAGTTACCGAAATCGAACGAACTTCAGGCATTTCTTGCAATTCTGAAATGATACTCTCCGCCCTGTGTCTTTCAACCTTCATTCCAACAACTGCGATGGTGTTTAGTCCAACTTTAAAAGGATCCGCCACTCCAACAATTTTCATTACGCCTTCTTCCTGCAACCTCGCCACGCGTCTTCTGACCGTACCTTCCGCCATACCTAACTCATTGGCAATCGTGAGATACGGGGTTCTTCCGTCTTTCTGCAGAATCCTGATAATTTGCCAATCCACCTCATCTAGATACCTTCCCATTTTCGCACCTCTCCCAAAAAAGTATGGTCAAACTCTTATCGTTCGAAAAGGCTCATAAAAAACAAGGCGATAGTATCTAACAGAACGCGAAACCAACTTCCTCTACTCACTTCTTCACTTGCAAGCAAAGGAATTTCCTTAATAACTTGTTCGTTATGAATAACAACTGCTTTTCCAACTTCTTGGTCGATTTGAACTGGTGCTTGGATCATTTCGGTTTGAACTTCAACATTCAAATTATCCATGCTACCATTTGGGATAGTGATTAAACTATTTGCCGCGGCTACTTTAACACTTCCTTTTTGACCTTTGTACACTTTAACTTGGTCTTCTGGTAAGACTGAATTAATATCGACTAATTGGAAATTACGGAATCCGTAGTTTAGTAGTCTGATCGCTTCATTTTCCCTAACCTGCTCACTAGGAGCGCCCAAAACAACAGCAATCAATCGTCTTTCTCCTTGTTTTGCTGTCGCAACAAGATTATAGCCAGCTTGACTAAGGAATCCTGTTTTTAAGCCATCAGTTCCTTCATAGCGCCAGAGCAAACCATTTCTATTGCTTTGTACGATAGGCTGTGCAGCTGATCTTGGTTGATAAGAAAAGGATCGTCTTTGATGATATTGTAGAGCATCTGGATGTTTAATAACGTATTCTCTTGCTAAAATTGCCATGTCTTTAGCGGAAATCCTATTTTCAACACTTAATCCATGAACATCAACAAATTGTGCATTCAAACCCAACGACCGAGCTTTCTCGTTCATCCACTGAACATAGAGCTGCTCAGAACCAGCTAAAGCTTCGGCTATCGAGACAGTTGCATCGTTACCAGAAACTACCGCCACACCATAAAGTAATTCTTCAATCGTTACGCGTTCTCCTACTTCAAGAAACATTTGCGATCCTGTCATCCGCCACGCGTTTTCACTCACGATTACTTCATCGGTTAGGTCAATTCTACCATCCGCGATTTGATCAAGAGCAATAAAGAGAGTCATCACTTTTACTAGGCTTGCAGGAATATGGGTTTCATCACCGTTTTGCGAAAACAGAATTTGACCCGAATCCGCATCTAACAAAACTGCACTCTTTGCATCAATTTCAAAAGGTACCTGAGCTTGTACTACATTTGCCGAAATGATTAGAGCCATTGTCACCAATAAACATAAACTTAGCTTAAACACTTGTTTCATTAGAAAACCCCTTTCAACCATTCGATATCTCGGCCTGTAATTCCAACTACATCGAAACGAACCTCATTAGCTATCTTTTTTTGCGTAATATATTGCTGGGCAACCTTGCGGATAGTGGCAATTTTCTTACAATCAAGCGCTTCAAATGGGGAACCGAAATTAGTATTAGCCCGATACTTTACCTCAACAAAGACCACCACTTCTTTATCCTTCATTATTAAATCAATTTCCCCATACCTGGTACGCCAATTTTGCTCAAGTAAATCTAAACCTTGTTGTTGAAGATATAAACAAACTTTTTCTTCCCACAATCTTCCCTTGTTCACTTGATAACCTCAACTATACTTAGTATACTCTCTTTCGCTAAATCAATTTCACGAAAACCATCTATTTGCGTCCCATCAGGGTTGTAAATCACCCTGATCACTGGTCGAAATCGATCCGCCTGATTAACATCCACAACCATCCCAATTTGGTTATCACTTAATCGTTCTTGACATCCGACAGGATATGGGGCAACACTTTCACACAGGAGATTCGCTACTTCTGGATCAAATTGGACGCCACCTAACCGATCTATGATTTGAATTGCTTCAAAAGGCATGATCGCTTCTTGATAAAGTCTTTCCGAAGTCATCGCATCGTAGGCATCGGCGACCGCAACTATGCGTGCATACGTGCTTATCTTATCTAGCGAAAGCCCATGAGGATAACCTGTCCCATTTGGGCGTTCATGATGTTGATATGCGACTCTAGCACTTTTAACAGGAATCTCGGGATGTTCTCGTAAGATTTCCCACCCAATTAGCGAATGCTTCTTCATTTCTTGCATCTCTTGATCAGTTAATGGACCTGGCTTTTTAATTATATCTTCAGGAACAAATATTTTGCCGATGTCATGCAGAATCGACCCGATTCCCAACTCCCGTATTTCTAATTCGTTAAGTCCCATTTTAAAACCAAGGAGCACCGATAGCACACACACGTTGACCGAATGCCCAAAGGTATAAGCATCATAGGCTCTGATATCGGTTAGGTTGATTAAAACATTCGGATTCGAAGCAATGTCATCAATGATATCCCTTACACTCTCGTTTATCACTTCAACATCAAAACCCTTACCGACAAGAATACTTTCGAAAGTTTCTTTCACACCGCTAAAAGCCCTGGTTCTGGTTTTTTCAGACACAACATCATGATATTCAATTTCACCGATATATTCATCTTGAATATATACGCCAGGTATACCTAATTGCTTAAGTCGCCCAATATACGAATCGACCAATTCCACGCCAGAATTAAGTAGAATCCTGCCATCACTTCCATATATTGGCCGCGCCACAATCATACTAGGTTCGAGCCTATTCACTGGAACAAATCTCACTTCGAAATACCTCTTTTCACACCAGCAAAAGTCATTCTATGTATCGGAGAAGGTCCGTGCTCCTGAAGAGCTATTTTATGTTCCTTGGTTGGATATCCTTTATTCTTAGCAAAGCCGTATTGACTGAACTCGGCATCATATTCAAGCATCAAACGATCCCTTGTAACTTTTGCCACAATGCTAGCTGCAGCAATACAAAAACATGTACGATCACCTTGCACTACGGTGTTTTGTGGGATAAAAAGATCAGGTATACCTTGGTTACCATCGATCAGGCAAAAATCTGGCCTAAGTGGCAGATCGTCAACACTTCGCTTCATCGCCAACAAAGTTGCCTTTAAAATATTGTATTGATCTATTTCGCTAACGCTGGCGATTCCAATACCTACGTGTGCATACTTTAATATTTGTTCGTACAACTCCTCCCTAATTCTAGGGGACAACTTTTTAGAATCGTTGATTTTGTCAATCGCCACATCTTCTGGAAAAACAACTGCCGCAGCAACCACTGGACCAGCCAATGGTCCCCTACCTGCCTCATCAATACCAGCTAAATATCGATATCCTTTTGCTTTTAATTCTAACTCGATTTCATTAATCTTCATCGGTTAAGTCCTCTCCTGGAACCTCGAGAGAGATCCGACCTAGACTTCCTGTTCGAAAATCTTTGAGCACCACTTGTGCTGCTTGCTCAAAATCTAATTCGCCACCTTTGCGCAAACATCCTCGTCGGTGAGCGATCTGAACTAACACATCATCCAAGTTTTCTAATTTATATCGTTCGATTAGCTTTTCTGGGTAATGTATAATTAAAAAGTCGATTAACCACTTGGCAAGTTCCACTATATCTAAAATCTCATCGCGAATCGAAGAGACAACCGCTAGTTTTTGGGCGACCATTTGATCATCAAATTTTGGCCAGAGTAAACCAGGGGTATCTAGCAACTGAAACCCTTGTCCTTTCACCCATTGTTGACTGCGCGTCACACCTGGCTTGGCACCAATTTTAGCACTACTACGCTGGGCTAACTGATTGATCAAGGATGAATTCCCGACATTAGGAATTCCTACCACCAACACCCTTGGTTGACGGTTTTTATCATGGACTTTTTTGATCGCATCCTTCAGTCTATTTAACCCTCTTCTACGCAACACATCTAAAACAATTACTTCTTCTCCTTGTTTGCGCCAATAATCCACCCAGAGATTAGTCCGTTCTTCGTCAGCCAGATCACCTTTTGTAAGAATCAGGATATGAGGCTTACGCTGGATTTCTTCTATGCCAGGATTGCGACTACTAGAAGGAATTCTCGCATCTGCTAGTTCAAGCACAACATCTACTAGCTTTAGTTTCTCGCCGATCTCTCTTCTAGCTTTCGCCATATGACCTGGATACCACTGAATCACTATTGGAACCACCCCCTTAGATCTATACTACTTAAATATTTGTGGTGTTTGTAACTTCTTAGCTTGCGGTATGGGCCAATAAACCAAGATTGCTTTTCCGACAATATCCTTCTTGTTGATAAATCCAACATCTGGGTAACGACTATCGTCACTATTCCGTCTATTATCACCTAGTACAAAAAACGAATCTTCTGGAACGGTAACTGGTCCATAGGTCATCTGATTCCAGGGACCGTACGTAGGACCGTGGATATAGTTCTCGTCAAGCTGGACACCATTGACATATAAAGCACCATTACGGATCATTATCTCGTCGCCAGCTACACCGACAACTCGTTTGATAAACTTTCTCCGCCGATGTGGATCAGAGGGATAAACAAAGACAATAATATCGCCTGGTTCTGGATCATTAAAACGGTAAGAGACCTTTTCTACTAACAGGCGTTGACCATCATGCAGCGAGGGTTCCATCGAATTTCCCTCTACCCTAAATGACTGGGCTATAAAAGTAATAATAAATAATGCCAAAAGAACAGCTATAATAAAGGCCTCAATATATTCTCTAAGTTCCGATTTGGCCATCCTTCAACAGACTCTCCTTCACAAATTAGCTATAAATGGCAAAAGGAGTGACACCTTCTCTGTCAAAAAAAGGGCAATCACTCCTTGATAAACATACTTAAGAGTGGCGGATTTCCTTAATACGAGCTGC
Organism: Bacillota bacterium; assembly: GCA_012728115.1. Classification (GTDB taxonomy): domain Bacteria; phylum Bacillota; class Limnochordia; order Darwinibacteriales; family JAAYFS01; genus JAAYFS01. The sequence continues at coordinate 57,091 of JAAYFS010000052.1, forward strand.
TTTACCAAAGCGCTTTCTTAAGTAATAGAGACGAGCTCTTCTTACTTTACCACGACGTACTACTTCAATATTAGCTACTCGAGGTGAATGGATCGGGAAAATACGTTCAACACCAACTCCTTGAGAGACCTTTCTCACTGTAAAGTTCTCGTTAATACCAGAACCAGTTCTTCTTAAAACAACACCTTCGAAAATCTGGATTCGTTCATTCTTTCCTTCGACAACTTTTACATGCACTTTAACAATATCACCAGCACTAAATTCTGGCACGTTATCTTTAAATTGCTCTTTTTGAATTGCGTCGATGATGTTCACGGCTACTCCTCCTTTCGAGAATCTTTCTCATTGATGATTTCATCTAAAATCTGTCTTTCTTCTTCCGACAGTTCGCGTTTTTCAATTAAATCAGGACGTGCGATCATTGTTTTTCGCAAGGATTCTTTCAATCTCCATCTGGCAATATTCTGATGATGACCACTAAGTAGGATTTCAGGTACCTTCAGACCGCGAAATTCTGCTGGTCTAGTATACTGAGGATGTTCGAGTAATCCATGATAAAATGAATCAGTTACTGCCGACTCTTCAGATCCTAGTACTCCTGGCAATAAGCGAGCCACACTATCTACTACAACCATAGCAGGCAACTCTCCACCAGTTAAGACATAGTCCCCAATCGACACCTCTTCATCCACCCAGTGTTCAAGTACTCTTTGATCGATCCCCTCATAGTGACCGCAAAGTAGAACAAACCCATCTAGTTTTGCATAACGTTTACACATCGATTGGTCCCAAACCTTGCCTTGAGGTGACAAATAAATCATCGGCACCTTTCTTGTATCCGTGACTGCTTCAATACATCTTACTAATACATCAGGTTTTAAAACCATTCCTGCTCCGCCACCGTAGGGCGTATCATCTACCATCTTGTGTTTGTCCTGAGCAAAATCACGAATATTCCACAGTCGAATATCAAGAATTCCTTGGTCTCTAGCCCTTTTTATTATGCTTGTTGAAAACGGTCCCGAAAACATTTCAGGAAATAAAGTTAGAATGTCAATTCGCATACCGTTTACTCCAAAACACCATCGAGCAGTTGAACTAACACCTCGCCCTTATCAATATCTATCTCGATGACAACATCATCAATAACGGGTAGGAGTATTTCGCGCAATTTGGTTACACCTTTAACAGGCTTGACAACATAAACATCGTTTGCCCCTGTTCTTAAAACATCACTAATGTGCCCTAGAAATAGCCCATCGGAAGTAACAACCTTCAACCCGACTAATTCAAAGACATAGTGTTCGCCAGGTGGCAATTCGACTAGTTCATCCTTTGCAACCTTGATAAATAGTCCTTTAAGGCTTAATGCCTGGTCTATTGTATCAATCCCTTCGAGTTTCAGGATAATTGCACCTTTATGGAAACGACAACTCTCGATTTTTAATTCGTGTAACACGGCAGAACCATCCCGTTCAAACAAGCGCACGTACTCCATTGTTGAGAAGCGTTCGGGATAATCAGTATGTGGAACTACCTTTACTTCCCCTTTGTTCCCTTGACTGGAAACGATCTCCCCCACTATTATCCAACGATACTCCATTTTAGCATCACACTTCGTCATCGATAATATCAACGCGGACACGCTCGCCAGTCTTGATAGCCCCAGCTTTCACAACAGTTCGCAATGCTTTAGCTACGCGCCCTTGTTTTCCGATAACTCTGCCCATATCTTTAGCAGCTACGTGCAGTTTATATACTGTTTCGTTATCCCGTTTTTCTTCATTGACGAGAACTTCTTCGGGGTGTTCCACTAACGATTTAGCTAGAAACTCAACAAGTTCCTTCACCAGATACTACCTCCTATTCTTGATCTCGAGCAGAGGCAAGTTTCTCAAATACACCACTCTTTTTTAACAGAGCTCTAGCGGTATCTGAAGGTTGCGCTCCTTTCTTTAACCACTCGAGAGCCTTCTCTTCATTAACACTAATCTCGGCTGGTTCAGCGACAGGATTGTAGTAACCAATCGTGTCGATAAATCTTCCATCGCGTGGAGCACGAGAATCCGCAACTACTAAACGGTAAAATGGCCGTTTCTTTGCACCCATTCTCTTAAGACGAATTTTTACTGCCAAAATTTTCACCTCCCAGTTTCTAACTGCTATCACTACTATTCCAATATATCAAACCTATCTGATTCCTAAACGGAATCTGGTAGAGTGATATCCACCAAGTTTATCTAAAGAATGGCAACATGTTTCTGCCCTTCTTCTTACCCTTACCCATACCTGAAACTTGCTTCATCATCTGTCTCATTTGTTCAAATTGCTTTAATAGCCGGTTCACATCTTGTACCCTAGTACCAGAACCTTGTGCTATCCTTCTTCTCCTGGAACCACCAATGATCGATGGGTTCTGACGTTCCTCAACAGTCATGGAATTAATAATAGCCTCAATACTCTTTAAGTGACTATCATCAACCGCAAGACCACCCTTTAAGTTTTTAAGCTGTCCCATCCCAGGTAACATTCCAATCAATTGATCAAGGGGTCCCATATTCTTAATCTGTTGTAATTGATCTTTAAAATCCTCGAGAGTAAACTCAGCTCTTTTTATTTTCTCTGCTAATTCCTTAGCCTTCTTTTCATCCATCGAAGCCTCTGCTTTTTCGATTAGACTAAGAATATCTCCCATTCCCAGGATTCGGCGAGCCATTCTATCAGGATGAAAAGGTTCTAATCCATCTAGTTTTTCACTTATTCCAGCAAATTTTATCGGTGTGTTGGTTACCGTTTTGATCGATAATGCTGCACCACCACGTGCATCACCATCTAATTTAGTTAACACAACTCCGTCGATACCGAGTTGTTCGTTGAAAGCTTCTGCTACATTAACTGCATCTTGTCCTGTCATCGCATCAACTACAAGTAGAATTTCATGTGGTTTGGTTTTCTCCTTAATCTGAACCAATTCTTCCATCAAGTCTTCATCGATATGCAAACGCCCAGCTGTATCTAGGATTACGATATCATTACCATGTGAATTCGCATGACTAATAGCCGCGTTTGCAATATCAACAGGACTATGAGTATCTCCCATACTAAACACAGGAATGCCTACTTGCTCTCCTAGCACTTCCAATTGTTTGATCGCTGCAGGTCGATATATATCTGCCGCAACTAACAAAGGCCGATGACCTTGTTTTTTGAACAAGAGAGCAAGTTTACCTGAGGTGGTGGTTTTTCCAGCACCTTGAAGACCAACCATCATAATTACCGTAGGAGGTTTAGACGCTAGGGTAATTTTCGAAAGCGTGCCTCCCATCAATTCGGTTAGTTCTTCGTTTACGATTTTTATAACTTGTTGAGCAGGTGATAAACTACTTAAAACTTCATGTCCAACGGCTCTTTCTTTTACCTTGTCGGTAAAAGTCTTTACTACCTTGTAGTTTACGTCCGCTTCCAGCAATGCTAATCGTACTTCTCTTAGTGCAGCGGTAACATCCTTTTCACTTAATTTACCGCGCCCACTAAGCTTTTTAAAAGTCTCCTGTAATCTACTTGCCAGGTTACCAAAGGGCATCTAACTGCCTCCTTAACCATTTATCCTCGACTAAGCTTCCAATAACTCTCTGATTCTGAACCGAAGATCATTAATTAATCCTTTTTCTTCACCAAAAACATCCATCGCACCAACTCGCGCCAAAAAGTTATCAAGATCTTTTAATAAAGCGATCTCTTTCTCATACTTGGCCACTAGTCCAAGTTTTTCTTCATAACCCTCTAATGCCTGCGATGTTCTTTTTAGAATGTCATAAATAGCTTGTCTGCTGACATCATATTGCTCACTAATTTCTGCAAGCGACAGATCATCATGAAAATATAATTGGTAGATCGCCTGTTGTCTACTGGTCAGCAAACCACCATAGAAATCAAATAACAAACTTTTTCTTAGAGTCTTATCCATCTCATTCATTTAAATTCTCCTGTTAAGGAAAAACACTTTACAGTTGCTAGTATACTAAGCATGAATCTTCATGTCAAGCATTAATCTGAAAAAAGTGCTGTAGCAAATGACTCAGGATCAAAGTCCTGTAGATCTTCATTTTGCTCGCCTACACCAACCAATTTAACTGGTATTTTTAGCTCATGAGACAAAGCAAGGATGATTCCGCCTTTAGCTGTTCCATCTAATTTGGTTAAAACGATCCCTGTTAATGGCACAACTTCGTTAAACAAGCGCGCTTGCGATAATGCGTTCTGTCCAGTAGTAGCATCGATAACTAAGAGTACTTCATCTGGCTCACGCCCCAATTCCTTAGATACCACCCTATACACCTTTCCTAATTCCGCCATCAAATTCTTTTTAGTTTGTAAACGTCCAGCGGTATCTAAAAGCAAAACATCCGCTTTTCTTGCCTTTGCGGCTGCCACCGCATCAAATGCTACTGCGGCAGGATCACTTCCTTCTTTATGAGCGATAATGTCTACGCCGATTCTTGTTGCCCAAGTTTCCAACTGCTCGATCGCAGCAGCGCGGAAGGTATCGCCAGCAGCAAACAGAACCTTGGCTTGTTCTTGCTTCAGTCGATAACCTAACTTACCAATGGTAGTGGTTTTACCTGCTCCATTAACGCCGACTACCATAATAACTGCAGGTGAGTTATCTCCAATGGCCAAAGGAGCGGCATTTTCCGAGAAAATGCTAACGATAACTTGCTCAAGTGTTTCTTTCAGTTGAATTCCTTCTTTTAACTTGTCGCGTTTTGCTCTTTCTCTTAACTCGTCGATTAAGTACATTGTGGTTTCAAAGCCGACATCAGCTTGAATCAGCAGATCTTCCAGTTCTTCGAATAATTCTTCATCAATCGTTCTACCAGTAAGAAGTGATTCGACTTTACCAAAAAGACCTTGTCTAGTCTTTGAAAGACCACTTTTCAACCGTTGAAAGAAATTATTCTTTGTCTCAGTATTTTCAGTACTGACAGTTTCCGTACTGAGAGTATCAGTAGTGTTTTTTATCTCATCATCTTTTCTTCTGCGGAAAATATTTCTCCAGCCCATGACTTTCCCCCTTAACTAATCTGACTTAATCTAACCGATACCAACTGCGAAATGGCTTGCTTAGACATCGTAATTCCATAGAGATTATCTGCATTCTCGATAGTGCTTTGTCGATGGCTGATCACTAAACACTGGGTTTCTTGGGAGAAAGATTTTAACAAACGCGAAAACCTTTCCAAATTACCCTCATCCAAAGCGGCATCGATTTCGTCAAGAATGCAGAAAGGTGTTGGCTTAGCCTTTCGGATCGAAAAAAGTAATGCAATTGCAGTCAGCGCTCTTTCACCACCAGAAAGCATTAATACATTCTGAAGCTTTTTCCCTGGTGGTTGGGCGATAATATCCACACCGGTGTTTAACAAATCCGTTGGATCCGCGAGTACTAAATCAGCATGTCCTCCTTGAAATAACTCTTGAAAAAGATTTTTAAACTCATTCCTGACCTGCTCGAAAGTTTCTGCAAATCTTTGTTTCGATACCTCATCCATTTCCCTAATAACTTTTTCTAACGAGCCCTTTGCTTCATAAAGATCGTTAAGTTGTGATTCTAAAAACTCACAACGCTCGCTAACTTCCTGGAATTCTTCTATCGCTTTAAGATTCACATCCCCAAGTTCCATGAGCTCGATCTTTAGTCGATCGATCTCTTTCTTTAAATGAGTACGAGACTCTTTAACTTCCCGAGCTAATGCTTGTTCTTCACTGACCTGGCGATCAGCGAGTCTTTCCGACACTTGTCCCATTTCATACTCAATTTTATTTATCTTTAAGTCTAATTCATTAATTCGAACCTCAACTTGTCTAAATCTTTTTTGATAGGCTTTTACTTGTTGATTTTCCTCAAGCAACAAATTTTGTTTGGTTAGGCGTTCAGTCCTAATCTTTTCTATTTTTTCGGCTAAAACAGTCTTTTGCTGGCGTTTATTATCGTAGTCATTTTTGTCCGCCTGCATTTGTTCTTCCAGTTCAGCTAGCAAGTTTTTCAATAACGCGATTTCATTCTGTTGTCTAACACTTTCATTAATCTGGCGTTGATAAAGCTCTTCAAGATCCTTTAATTGTCTGCGCTTTTGATTCACAATACCAGCTATTTCTGTTAGCTTGATTCTCTGCTGGGTAACATTCTCAGATGATTTCTCAATATCTTGACTATACACTCTAAGCTCTTCTTCAAGATTCTTAATTGTTAAGCGTAACTCAACTTCCTCATGCTCTAATTCTTTCAGCCTTTTGCTCGCTAACTTCTCTTCTTCATGAAGACTATTCAAGCTAAGTTTAAGCTCCTCACAATCGCCCGATTTGGATTCGATTTGGAAATCTAACTGAACTAACTCTGTTTCGTAACGGGTCAATTGGGTATCTAATTGCCTGATTTCATTTTCGAGTTCTCGATTCGCATTCATTAACTCATTTATCTGGCTATTAAACTCGCTTATACTCCTATTCAAACCCACTTGCTCTTGTTTAAGCACTTCGATCTCTTGGTTTAACGTTTGTACTAAAATCTCGATCTCAGAAATCCTACTTTTTCTTTGTAATAAACCAACCGTCTTGGTTCCTAGACTCCCACCCGTCATTGCTCCGCTAGGCATGATTAACTCGCCAGCCTTGGTGACGATCCTACTAAAGGATGGAAGTACACTCCTTAGTGCGAGTGCAGTATCGAGATCCTCGGTAATAACAACTCGTCCTAAAAGAGATGCTATTGCTGAATGGATTTTCGGATCATACTTTAGTAAATTGACAGCTGGTCCATGAACCCCAGAAATTTCCCAATACTTTGCAAACCCCTTTGGAAATTCTGAATATTTTATTTCGTCGAGAGGTAAAAACGTAGCTCGTCCAGCATTAGCTTTTTTCAACCATTCAATAGCAAGTTTAGCATCCTGTTGAGTTGGAGCGATGATATTCTGTAAAGAAGCGCCTAGTGCTATTTCAAATGCGGTTTCAAAACCTTTCGGTACCTCAATCAATTCTGCTACAGTACCGGTCAGATTAAAATCTTTTTTGGGCAATTGCATCAAACGCTTAACTCCAAGGCTATAACCCTCGTAATCATCTTCAAGACTTTTGAGTGCTTTTAGCTGTGAATCGTTTTGTTGGCGCTGATTCATTTTGTGCGCTAGTTTTTCTAATGCTTGGCTTAAACTAGATTCACATTGCTCTTTCTTTTGTTGTAAGGTAGTTAGTTTCGAGTTTAGCTTACTTATTTCGCTAACTCTACCCTGTTTTTCTGCTTGAAGTTCTTTAAGGTTTTTTTCAAGCTCCGCTTTTCTCTGTATTAGAGTATCTTTCTCATCGCTTGCTTTCGCTAATCTTTGTTTTAAAGATTCTTCTTGTTGGCTAAAGTTTCTAACAAAGTTTCGTTCCTCAGCAAGTTTCCGCATAAAATCCAGAAAGCCAACCTTCATGTCTTCGATAAGTTGGGTTTTTGTTTGATACTCTTCACGCGAAACCGCCACTTCGGAACTTGCTTTTTCTAAAGCAACATTCATTTCTTCATGCTCTAACAGAACATTAGTTAATTCATTCTTACACTCTTGAATTTGGTGATCAAGTTCACTTTCTCTTTCTTGGCTTGCTTTTAGCGAGTCCTCTAACTCACTTATCTTTGCTTTGGTGTTCTTGATCCTCTCCTCAACTACTTGAACTCTTTCTGAGAGCGTACTTACCTGATCGTTGATTAGCAAGAACTCGCTTTGCGCCGAATTAGCCTTTTCATCAAGGTCGTTTAATTCTAACTGAATCGTTTGAGTTTTTTCTTCTAAATTTTCTAATTCCTTTTCAAGTTGACTATATTCATTCTTGAGACCACTTATTTGTTCTTGGAGTTTATTACGATCCTCCACTAATTTTCCATAAATCAACGAATCATAATCCACCTGATAATTGTTAAGGTCAGTCGACAATGCTTTATAAATTTTCGCTTGTTCCGCTTCTTTTTCTAACGGACCTAACCGCGATCTTAGCTCATTAAAGATATCAGTAATTCTCACGATATCCTGCTTAGTTCTTTCAATCTTTCTAACTGCCTCTTCTTTCTTATTACGGTACTTCATTATTCCTGCTGTTTCTTCTAGCAAAGCACGTCGATCACTAGAATTAACACTTAAAACTGCATCGACTTGCCCTTGACCAATGATTGCTAAACCATCTTTGCCAAGACCCGTATCCGTAATTAGATCTTGGATATCTTTCAGCCGACAACGATTGTTATTAATAAGGAACTCACTCTCGCCTGAACGGAACACTCTGCGGGTAATAGTCACTTCATTGTATTCGATAGGTAAAAATCCATCGCTATTATCCAATGTAAGCTGCACTTCCGCCATTCCTAAAGGCTTTTGCGAATCCGTTCCCGCAAAAATGATATCCTCCATTTTGGTGCCTCTAAGCGTCTTTGCGCTCTGTTCCCCTAGCACCCAACGAACGGCATCAGAGATGTTACTTTTTCCGCTACCATTCGGTCCAACGATCGCGGTTAATCCATCAGCAAATTCTAGTCGCGACTTGGTAGCAAACGATTTAAAACCAACTAAATCTAATCGCTTTAAACGCATAATATACCTCCATCTTATGATGCCTAAAAACAGCCTGTAGATGATTATTTTACCACATTTTTACCTAAAAAAAAACTGGGAGCTAACCTCCCAGTCGAATATCCAAGTAAAGGTCCTCACGTTTGCGAACCTGTGTAGGTACTTTTGGACTCAATAAAGAACCGTATTGATTCATAATCCTTCTTAGTTTGAGTTTCACTCGCGTTCTAGCGTTATCGACAGCTTTGGCCCCAATACCTATCTCTTCTTCAATTTCGCTACTTGTATACCCATTAAGAAACAACATGATCACAGTATATTCCAAAATTGAAAGATGGTTTCGTAAAACTTGATTCAAGCTAGCATTAATAACTTTTTGTTCCACGAAAGTCTCTGGATCAATCTTAGCATCGTTTGTGGGAATAAGATCCATAAACGTCCGACTTTCGTCAGTATTTGTATATGTATAAAGTGATACCGCGTCATTTAAGGCCTTATGTTTATTTCCATTACTCTGTTTGATGATGTTGTAAACCTTTCGGATTATGCAAATGTAAGCAAACGAACTAAACTTGACGTCATACTGCTCTGGCTTGTACTCATTAATCGCATTTAATAGTCCGATTAGACCTTCTTGTAATAGATCTTCGAATTCTAAAAAACTAGCGTAATAATTCCTTATTATGTGTTTTACCATAGGGACGTACTTTCTAACCAGTTCTTCCTTCGCAAGTGGATTTCCCTCTCGAATCAGAGAAATTAGATATAAATCCGCCTCCTGATTGGTCATTTTAGCAGTATCTTCGAACATTACTCATCCTCCTTGTCCCGACAGTACATGCTATCTTGCTAATATATATGTCAGGCATTCGGAATTATGAGTAAAAAATCCAAAGGTCATCTTAAAGCTCGTTTTTGCGTTTTTCTGTTACCTATCCTTCTCTAATCCATCCAAAGCTGCACGCGCTGCTTGTTGGGCAGCTTCCTTCTTCGTACGACCACTTCCGCGACCTAGAAGCCGCTCTTTAGAATATACTTCGATCACAAATAACTTATTATGATCAGGACCTACCGCTTCCACTAATTTGTAAATCGGTCTTTCGTGATTACGTTGTTGGAGGTACTCTTGCAAGGAGCTTTTAGCATCAACAAATCTAAGAGTTTTCTCATCCCATTCTGGTAAATCGGCGAGAATAACTTGAGCGGCAGCTTCAAAACCACCATCTAAATAGACTGCACCATAAACCGCTTCCAAAGCATCGCAAAGAAGAGAATCGCGTTGCATCGCTTTATTACGTTCTTCGTTGCGTCCTACCAACAAAAACTCGTCGATCCTTAGATCTCTCGCTATCCTCGCTAACGTTGGTTGACTTACTAAAAGTGCCCGCACCTTGGCTAACAACCCTTCGTTAAGATCAGGATATGTTTTATATAAATGGGTACTCACTACAAGTTGCAGGACAGCATCGCCAAGAAATTCAAGTCTTTCATTATCTTTTGTCTGTGTTAACTTAGCATAAGACTTATGCGTAAAGGCTTGAATCAATAAGTCCTGATTGTTAAAAGAGTAACCTAATAGGTTTTCAAATTCCCGATAACTGATTTGTTGTGACATTATTCTTTCCACCTTGCCAATAATAACACTCCGTTATGTCCCCCGAATCCAAACGAGTTGGACATCGCATAGTTTATTTCTGTCTCTCTCGATTGGTTAGGCACATAGTCCAAATCACACTCTGGATCAGGGGTTTCATAGTTATAGGTTCCTGGTATCACTTGATTTTGGAGACTCAAAGCACAGATCGCTGCCTCCAATGCGCCAGCTGCACCAAGTAAATGACCTGTTAATGATTTGGTTGAACTAACCGCTAATTTATAAGCATGATCACCAAAGACTTTTTTGATCGCTTGGGTTTCATACTTGTCATTATATTCAGTCGAGGTGCCATGAGCATTGATGTAGTCCACTTGCTCGATAGCTATTTGGGCATCAAATAAAGCTTCCTTCATCGCTCTTTGTGCGCCTTCTCCTTCGGGTGCAGGCGAAGTAATATGATAAGCGTCACCTGTCGCTCCAAAACCAATAATTTCAGCGTAGATTCTAGCATTTCGACGCTTAGCATGTTCTAATTCTTCTAATACTAACACGGTTGAGCCTTCCCCCATTACAAAACCATCTCTATTTAAATCGAAGGGTCTACTCGCTTTCGTTGGTTCGTCATTTCTGGTAGAAAGCGCACGGGCAGCTATAAAGCCAGCGATCCCTAATGGCGACACCGATGCTTCAGCTCCTCCTGCGAGCATTACATCTGCCGCTCCATAAGAGATACTACGATAAGCATCTCCAATTGAATGGGTTCCAGTAGCGCACGCTGTCACTGTGCAAGAATTCGGACCTTTAGCGCCAGTATGGATAGCGATCTGACCGCTTGCCATATCTGCTATTAACATAGGCACAAAGAAAGGACTTACTCTTGAAACCCCTCTTTCGAAAAGAACCCTAGCTTGTTCCTCCAATGTTTGAATTCCACCGATACCTGAACCCACCATGACGCCAATTCTTGTCGCGTTTTCCTCTGTGATCTCAAGGTTTGCATCTGCCAAACTCTGTTTAGCTGCTGCAATTGCATATTGACAAAAACGATCCATGCGTCTAACTTCTTTGCGTTCAATATAGTCAGTTGGCTCAAAATCCTTAATTTCAGCGGCAATTTTTACAGGAAAATCTGAAGCATCAAAGCTTTCGATATAACTGATACCAGAAACGCCATTTAAGATATTATGCCACATTGTATCTTTATCGCCTAGCGAAGAAACAACCCCTATACCAGTTATCACTACTCTTCTTTTCATATCTCTCACTCCTGCTTTAGGAAAAGAGAGTCCCACAGAGGGACCCTCCTTATATCTGTAGAAACATCGTTACTTATATTTGGGTTTGGCTATTAATATATTCTACAGCGTCTTTAACTAATGAAATCTTCTCTGCATCTTCGTCAGGGATTTTTAGATCAAACTCCTCTTCAAAAGCCATCACCAATTCAACAACGTCTAAGGAATCTGCCCCTAAATCCTCGACAAAAGAAGCTTCTAAGGTAACCTCGTCAGGATCAACTCCTAATTGTTCGACAATGATTTCTTTTACCTTATCAAATACCTCCAACCTTTTCACCTCCTTGCCAATTACACTAGTATGTTCAAATTCCCTGATTGTCAATTGACAAAGCAGAGGAAATCTACATGACCAATCCAACTCCATCACTCTACATCACTAAACCACCATCAACGTTAATTATTTGCCCTGTAATGTATTTATTCATATCAGAAACCAAAAAGTAGACTGTATTTGCAACATCCTCGACAGTACCCGTTCTTCCTAAAGGTATCTGCGAGGCAATCATTTCCTTATGTTTATCACTTAATTGTTGCGTCATATCAGTATCGATATAACCTGGGGCAACAATATTCACGAGAATTCCTCTAGAAGCTGTTTCCTTCGCCAAAGCCTTGCTAAACCCAATCAGACCTGCCTTACTAGCAGCATAATTTGTCTGACCTGTGTTACCTACTATCCCGATAACGGAAGAAATATTCACGATTTTTCCTGAACGTTGTTTTAACATCGGTCTGATCGCTGCCCGACAAAGATTAAAAGCTCCTGTTAGATTAATATTCAGGACTGAATTCCATTCTTCGTCCGTCATTCTTAATAAAAGATTATCACGTGTAATCCCTGCATTATTCACTAAAATATCGATTTTCCCCCATTTTTGGATAACTGCATCAACAAACGCTTGACAATCGGTAGGGTTCGATACATCAGCTTTAAAGGCCAGAGTATTCTCTGTTTGTAAGTCCTTCAACAATTCCTCGTTTCGTCCACAGATAGCTACATTGGCACCGTTAGCTAGCAATTTTTTCGCAATCGCTTTTCCGATTCCTCTAGTAGCTCCTGAGACAATCGCAATTTTACCTATTAAAGCCATCCTTACTCCTCCCCTCCCAGTTTGACTAAGCTTATTCTTAGATTAGCTCCGATTCTCTTGGTGAATCCCGAAAGAACAGGCGTCAAACTGCACTCGATTAATCCTTCAATACCCATTCTTTCCAATAGCTCGATATTATCTACCCATAAGACTGGAGCAGTTAATTGCAAAACAAGTTCTTGCTTTATTTCGTCACCAGTAGTAAGAACAATATTTCTTCCATTACTGATAACTGGAGCTATTGGGTTGCGAAATTCAAATCCAGAATCCAGGAACTCCTTAAAATCCTTAGCGGCAGGCTCCATCAATTTGGAGTGGAATGGTCCGCTCACGTTTAAGGGGATTACCCTCTTTGCGCCTTGAGCGTTAGCCAGGGCTTGAATTTCGTTGAGTGCACCTATTTGACCACTCACTACGATCTGTTCAGGGGAGTTTAAATTAGCTACTTGAACCCATTCATTGGTTTTGCTCACAGTATCTAAGCATAACTGGTTCACCAGCTTACTGTCAAGACCAATAATTGCAAGCATTCCTCCTGAATCCGCACTCACTTTTTCCATCAACTCAGCCCTCTTTGCCACGATCTTTACTCCATCTTGAAACGATATTGCTTCAGAAGCTACCATCGCAGTTACTTCCCCAAGGCTGTGCCCAAGAAAATAGGCAGGATTGAAACGTTCTTTAACCAATGAATACAAAGCCAAACTGGTCACAAATATTGCTGGTTGAGCATAAACTGTTTGTTTAAGCTTATCCTCGGGGCCTTCATTGCATAACTTCAAAAGATCATATCCGAGTACTTGACTAGCATAAACATAATACTCCTCAACAAACCCAGAGACAAAATCAGCCATGCCAACCTTCTGAACGCCTTGACCTGGAAAGGCGATCGCCACTTTCTTTTCGTTCATTTTACGTCCTCCTGCCAGCGAATAATTGCTGAACCCCAGGTGAGCCCAGCGCCAAATCCCACGGTTAACAAATTATCCCCATGTTCAACCTTTCCCATTTTAACCAATTCATCTAAAGCGATCGGAATACTCGCTGCTGAGGTATTACCATAGCGATCCACATTCACATAAACACTCTCATCATCTAAACCTAAGCGTTGGGCGGCTGCTTGAATGATTCGAATATTAGCTTGGTGAGGGATAAACCAACGGATTTGTTCTGGATTTATATTCGCTCTTTTTAGTACCTCTAGAGTGGATTGTCCCATTATCCGAACCGCGAATTTAAAGACTTCATTTCCAATCATGGTTATGAAATGTTTCTTAGATCGCACAGTCTCTTCACTAGCAGGCATCCGTGAGCCCCCAGCTTCTAGACACAAAACATTCGCGCCAGACCCATCAGCACCCAAATTGGTAGCTAGAATACCAAATCCTTCCTCTACCTCACCCAAGACACAGGCTCCCGCACCATCGCCAAACAATACACAAGTAGAACGATCTTCATAGTCCGTTACCTTACTCAAGACATCAGCACCGATCACCAGGACATGCTTATATCCACCCCGAACCATTTGACAACCTACCTCTAAAGCATACACAAATCCAGAACAGCCTGCGGATAGATCAAAAGCTGCAGCCTCGCTCGCTCCTAGTCTATCTTGGACAATACAAGCTGTTGAAGGAAAGAGCATATCAGGCGTAATCGTCGCTACCAGAATTAAGTCGATATCTTCAGGCTTTAGGTTTGCACTTTTTAATGCTTCCACCGCTGCTTTATATGCAAAATCGGACGCAGCCTCGTCTTCTTTAGCTATCCTTCTTTCTTTGATCCCTGTCCGCGATGTGATCCACTCATCACTGGTTTCTACCATGTCCTCAAGCTGCTTGTTTGTTAACACCACATCTGGAACAGCAGAACCAGTACCGAGTATCCCAACACTAATTTGTCTCAATCCTGTCACCTTCCATGATCTCTGCTATCGTATTTACTACCTGATTTTCTGTCGCCTCTTTGGCAACTCTAATCGCATTGCGAATTGCTTTGGCATTTGAAGAACCGTGAGCAATTATTGCGATTCCCTTTACCCCTAATAAGGGTGCCCCGCCGTATTCGGTATAATCCATTTTCTTCTTAATTCTAGTTAGACCAGGCTTGAGAGTTAAGGCGGCCAACTTCGAGGGGATATTTCGTAAAAATTCGGTCTTAAGCATACTAAAGAGCGCTGTTCCCAGCCCTTCTGCAAATTTCAACACAATATTACCTACAAAACCATCGCATACGACCACATCTACATCGCCAGAAGGGATATCCCGTCCTTCAATATTTCCGATAAAATTTATTTGTGATTTACTTAACATCTCGTAAGCTTCTTGAGCTGTTTCATTACCCTTAGTAGGCTCCTCACCGATATTTAAAAGACCAACCTTTGGATTTGATTTCCCAAGTACTCTTTCGGCATAAACAGAACCCATCAAGGCAAATTGATATAATTGCTTTGGTCGGCAATCCACATTAGCCCCAACATCTACAACTAAGGAAACCCCTTTTAGAGTCGGCATTAACGAGGTTATTGCTGGGCGTTCCACACCCTTGATCCGTCCCATCCCAAGTAATGACGCTGCCATGGAGGCCCCTGTATTACCAGCACTGACCATCGCTTCCGCTTCTTTTTCCCTTACTAATCGAGCTGCTTTTACCAAGGATGAATTTGGTTTACTCCTAACAGCTTCAACAGGCGCTTCGTCCATTCCGATTTGGTCGGGGGCGTGCACAATTTCGATTCTATCATTTCCCTTTTGATTGGCGATTAACGCGGCAAGCCTCTTTTCATCACCAACCAATTTGATTGTAATATCATACATTGAAGCAGCTTCCAAAGCACCTTTAACAATTTCCTCTGGGGCGTAATCTCCTCCAAAAGCATCTACCGCTATTCTCATTTTAAAATTTCCTCTCTTTCTGTCATATCAACCACGGTAATATCGCCTCTAAAGACTACACTATCTTTTACCCTAGAAACCACATTTACAACGTACCTGTTTGCTACTGCTGACGAAATGGTAGCTCTTGCAATAACACGATCTCCTAATTTTACAGGTTGATAAAAGCGAATATGACAGCTAGCTGTTAGAGCAAAGTCTGAGTTAATGACAGCAATAGCAAGTGAGTTTGCCTGGGCAAAAAGTATGTGCCCCCTTAAGATATGAGTCCTTTCAAAGACCATATCCTTGGTGACAGCAAGAATGGATACTCCGAAACTTCCTAATTCTATTTCCGTAATCTCGCCAATTACCTCGGCACTACGGATCGCTTTAAGTTTTGGATGGACCATAGCAGCCATATTTTTCGTTCTCTCGCGCAACTCAGGAATATTTAAGGCCATTCGGTCAAGACGAATAGTTGCTACACTCGCCGACAACAGTTCAGCTAGTTGTCGATCATTTAAGAAAGGATCATCAGCTAGTAATTCCAAGAGCTTTTCTCGTCTCATTTTCCGACTTAAAGTCAATTTCCTCCGACCTCCTGTTAACACCAGGTACTAATCCTAAAAATAGTATAATGGAAGTCTCCGCCTATGTAAAGGGATAAAATGAAAAAGCGAAAGGAATTACCTTTCGCTCGTTAATGAATTGCTTTATTCTTCTCGCTATTATTCAGCCTTCTTTTCCTTCGCCTCGATAGTTATAACTTGCCTACCGCGATATGTGCCGCAATTCGGACAAACACGGTGTGGAAGTTTTGGTTCGTGGCATTGTGGGCATTCATGAACTGAAACTCTACCTACCTTTTTAGTCGACCTTCTAGTATTGGTTCTAGTCTTGGACTGTCTCCTCTTAGGAACTGCCATTCTCTTTCCTCCTCTCTTGCTTCTTAAAGAAATCAGCTAGAGGTGCTAAACGAGGATCTGTTTGATTTTCCTCACAAGAACACTGGCTCTCATTGAGATTGCCACCACAAATCGCACATAACCCTCGACACTCTTCTGAACAAATCACTTGCATCGGAAATGCTAATGTTAATGAATCTGTTAGCAGGTTTGACAAATCAATTTCATCGTTCTTAATGATCAGACTTTGATCACCTAAGTAATCCTCTTGTTCATTCGAAAACTCTGCTAATTGCTTAGCATCAGCAAAAAACTGATCTTCAAATGTAAGATCAAAATCTTGCTCAAAGTTTTTTAGGCATCTCGTACATTGCAACAAAGCTCGTCCAGTTAACCTTCCTTCAACCAAAAAGGCAGCACCAGTGTTGACGATCTTGCCTTCAATATCGATTGGATCCAGAAACTCAGTAACTGGAGGTTCCACCTCTAAGGACTGAACATCGAGAACATCGCTAAATACGATCGATGCGCCTTTTTTGCCCTTAAGCGAACTAATTTTAATGCGCATAGCGTTCACCTCATAAATTATACAAAGATTACCCAAATTAGTCAACTGAAAAAACCACCTAGCGCTTCTTAGCCACTCATTAGATTTTGATTTAGCTTGGCTTTTATATCATCAACCCGCATCAATGCTGCTTCACGACCCGCGTCGATAATTTCTTCGGCTCTATTCAATTGAGTTGGCATTACATCTTTTAAATCTGGGCAAATCGTAATATCCGAAATTTTTGGTCGATATTTAGTAGATTGACGATCCAAAATATCGATCGTTCTAATGATCACATCTGCTAAATTCGAAGCCTTTCCTCGCAAAGGAGGATAACCAACATCTACTTCAATCAGAAAATCTGCCCCCAGATTACGTGCTACCGTCCCTGGTACTCTATTAACAATTGCACCATCAACTAACATCCGACCATGATATTCAACTGGTACGAACACTCCTGGAATTGATAAACTTGCTCTGATTCCATCGGCAACTGAACCACTATCGATCACAACTTCTTCACCATTATTGATATCAGCTGCCACCACCGCCAGTTTGAAAGGTAAATCTTCAAATTGCTGATTCTTAGTAAGGATCTTCAGTATCTGGTAGATCCGTTCTGATGAGACCAAGCCCAGTCTTGGCAAAGTTATTCGAACTAGATCATCCCAATTTAGTTCAATAGCCATTCGTTTAAGCATTGATAACTCTGCCCCGCTGGCATACAGACCGCCTACCACCGCGCCCATGCTAGTGCCAGTAATAATATCAAATTGGATCCCATGTTCTAATAGAACTTCTAAGACTCCGATGTGAGCCAACCCTCGTGCTGCTCCCGCGCCAAGAGCTATACCAACTTTTCTACTCTGCAAGCAAAGCCCTCCTAAGATACTCCACTAGCATATTCATCTGGACACGTAAATATATATGGTATTGACATGTTGCTGGGAGGAAAAAGACATGCATACAAAAAAACATCATTTAATAACTTATCTTTCGGCTTTTACCGCTCTAATTCTGGCTATCGCCATAATTCGATATCCGCAAGAAGCATTTGATGCTTCGTTATACGGTTTACGATTATGGTTGGATATTGTTCTTCCAGCATTACTCCCTTTCTTTGCGATGGCGGATATCCTAATGGGACTTGGAGTAGTTCATTTTATCGGCATCTTGCTCGAACCCATTATGAACCCACTATTTAAAATCCCTGGCGTTGGTGCCTTTAGTTTTGCAATGGGATTGGCTTCAGGTTATCCGATCGGTGCCAAAATTACTGGAAGATTACGGAGACAAAATATGATTTCCCAAATCGAAGCGGAACGGCTCGTGTGTCTTGCTCATACCGCAGGCCCATTATTCATGGCTGGTGCGGTTGCGGTTGGAATGTTTAATATGCCAGAACTGGCTCTGCCAATCGCTCTTTCCCATTATTTAGCGGTGATTCTAGTAGGTTTTATTATGCGTTTTCACCGTGGTCCAGAGGAAAAAGTCCAGAAAAACGAACGCAATTATGCCTCCCGAGCTCTCCGTGAACTTGTTCAAGCTAGAGCTGCTGACGGAAGACCTTTCGGGCAATTGTTTAGCGATGCCGTTCGCGAAACATTTGCTTCGATGCTTTTTGTTGGGGGTTGCGTAATGATTTTCTCTGTTCTTATTAGGATTCTCCAAGTTTCTGGGATTATCAATATTATTGGAAGCGTAGTTGCCTTAATTCTGAAACCGTTCAACGTCTCACCAGCAATGGTTAATGCTTTTTCCTCGGGTATTTTTGAAATAACAATAGGTGCTCAAGCTGCTAGCGCAGCCGAAGCACCGTTGTTTCAAAAAGTATTTGCAGCTAGTGCTATTATTGCCTGGAGTGGTTTTTCGGTTCATACCCAAGTTGCAGCTATGCTCCATGGTACCGATATTAGGTTATGGCCCTACTTTCTTGCTAGAGCCTTGCATTCATTCTTTGCCGCGGTCTTTACGATTATTCTCCTCAATCCATTGATGAAGGTGGTAAAGGTTTCCACAGAATCCGTTTGGCTCAAACCCACGTTCTTGGGTATACTTACTACATCCACCAAATGGTGCATCGCTATTCTAGCAATATTACTGCTCATTGGAATAGTTGTAACCTTAACGCAACGAGTTATTGTTTTTTGGGTTACTACAAGAAAGAAAAATTAATAAAAGACCTCTAAGCACCTAATTCTTCTTTACCTTTTAATACCACCGATAAAGTCTTTTCCAATGCCCCTTCTAACTTAGAAAGCACATCACGTGCATATTCTTGGGCACCTTCTTCTAATTCCCTTGCTCTTCGGTTAGCTTCATCTAAAATTCGTTTTGCTTCTAATTGTGCTTGCCTAGTGATTTCACTTTCGCTAACCAACTTAGCAGCATATTCTTCCGCTTGACTGATCATCCGCTCGGCTTTTTGCTGCCCTTCGGAAATAACTCTTTCCTTTTCGGTAGATACCATTTCAGCACGCTTAACTTCCTCAGGAATAGAATTGCGGATCTTGTCAATCAATTCCAATACATCGTCGGAATCTAGAATAACTCGTCCTGTGAGTGGAATTTCAGGAGCCCTTTCGATCATTTCCTCTAATCTATCCAAAAGAATGACTAGATTAATCCGTTTCACGTTTTCCACCTTCCTGTAGACCATATTTCTCAAATAATCGGTTAGCAACTTCTCTACTAACCCACCGCGATACATCCCCACCGAGGCTAGCAACTTCCTTGATAGCCGACGAACTAATAAATGAATATTCGCTACTAGTCATCATAAAGATTGTTTCTACTTCTGGAGCCAAATTGCGATTCATCGATGCTAATTTGAACTCAAACTCAAAATCCGTAACCGCCCTTAAGCCCCGCACTATCGCAATAGCATTTTTCATTTTCGCATACTCCACAACTAAACCGTCAAAGCTTTCTACGCTGACATTCTCTAATGAAGCAACTTCATGTCTTAAGAGCTCAACTCGTTCTTCAACGGAAAAGAGAGGGGTTTTACTTGGATTGTTTTGAACCGTTACATAAACATGATCGAAGATTTTTGCTGCTCGTGTTATTATGTCCAAATGGCCTTTAGTAACTGGATCAAATGTTCCTGGACATACACTACTTCTCACAAGATCCCTCCTCAAATTTATAGAAAGCCAGCACCGTAGTACCATAATTGGCTAAACGTACTCGAGTGAGTTTCGACACAGATTCTGGAATATCCTCTTTTTTTCCACATTCTGCTACAACAATTCCGTCTATTGCTAACAATGAGTTTTCACAGATTGCCCTCAGAACTGGTGCAATTAAGCCTCTCTCATACGGAGGATCAAGAAAAATTATATCAAAGACTTCTTGCTTCATTCTCAAGAGCTTAAGTGCTTTAAGAACATCGTTTTGATATACTTCTCCAACTAAATTAGCCGCTTTTAAGTTCTCTTTTATGATTGCAACACAACGTGGATTCTGTTCAATAAATACAACTTTTTCTGCCTCACGGCTTAAAGCTTCGATACCGATGCCGCCATTGCCAGCAAAAAGATCTAAAAACGAACATCCTTCCAGATGCGAACTGAGGATATTAAATAGTGCTTCCTTTACTCGATCAGTTGTCGGACGCGTATTGCTTCCAGGTAGACTTTTTAGTTTTTTACCGCGTGCTTTTCCTGAAATTATCCGCATCTCCACTCCCCCTTTTGCTGGATATAATTACCATGAACCTGGATGAATATTCTCTGGGGTAATTACCACATACTAGAAACCGAAGAGATTAACCCTCCCCAGAATAAAGGAAGATGAGGCACCGCAACGCCTTTCTTCCTCCGGTTTCTCCTCTCCCAAAGCAACGAACCAATTGGTATTGTTGCTTTACTAACAAAGAGCCCTTGAGGTTGTCCCCAAGGGCTTTTTGTTATTCGATCGGATGGAACAACAAAGCTATCGTCCCAGGACCAACATGAACGCCAATTGTAGGTCCAATATAGTCAATATATAAATCATGAATATCGATATCTTGTTTAAGAAGCTCGGCAAAACGTTGGGCTTCTTCAAGGCAATCTGCATGAGTAAGACCGATGCGTAACTTCTTGCCTCCGTGATCCTCCTGATATTGTCTGATTGATTCACGTATTTTCTTTAGGGCTTTAGCTTTACCTCTTACCTTTTCAACTGGAGCAACTACGCCATCATCCAAAGTAAGAATTGGCTTAATATTTAAAAGCGTTCCTACCACGGCTTGCGCTTTCCCAATACGTCCGTTTCGGCGCAAAAAATCAAGTGTGTCAACAACGAAATATACACCGAGATTATCAATTACTTTCTGAGCTTGAGCAAGCGCTTCTTCTTTAGAGGCACCGTTTTGAACTGCTTCAGCAGCTGCCAATGCTACAAATCCAATCCCAATCGATGCTAATTTAGAATCCACAACGGTAACCGAAATGTCACTAACCATTGTCGAAGCCAAGACAGCTGATTGGTAAGTACCACTAAGCTTGCTACTTAAATGTACAGAAATTATCTCATCACCTGGTTCAGCGATTTCTTCATACAGTTTGACAAAGTCCGCAGGTGAAGGTTGACACGTACTTGGGAGCCTATCCCCATTCTTCAACTCAGAATAAAATCTCTCTGTGGGCATGTCGACTCCGTCAACGTATACATCATCACCAAATTGAATACTCAAAGGCACGATGGAAATATTATATTTTTCTCTAATCTCTTTTGGTAAATCGCTCCCGCTGTCTGACACAACGTGAATTCTACCCATTATCTCACCTCGTTTAAGTAGTTACTCGACCGATAAGATATAGTAATACAGAGGTTGACCCCCTTTGTAAACTTCTACTTCACAATCTGGATACTTTTCCTCAAGAGCATCTCTTAAAGCTTCAGCTTCCTCAGGATCTTGATCCTGTCCATAGTAGATACTTATTACTGAGCTATCTTCACTAACCATGTGCTCAACTAACTGAATGGTAACATCAGCAATACATTGACCAACACATGAGATTTTTCCTTCAACTAAGCCGATGATATCTTGTTCTTCAATATTCAACTCGCCTGCTTTAGATGCTCTAACTGCATAGGTTACTTCGCCAGTCTTTACTAATCGCATCGCCTGTTCCATCTCAGCTAGGTTAGCTTCAAGCGATGCCTCTGGGTTGAAACTAATTAAAGACGCTATTCCTTGCGGAACTGTCCGGGTAGCTAACACGCCTAGTTCTTTAGTGACAAACTCGCGAACCTGCTGTGCCGAGAAAATAATATTCTTGTTGTTTGGCAAAATTATAACCGCATCAGCATTAACATTTTCCACAGCCTTAACCAATTCTTCAGTACTTGGGTTCATCGTTTGACCACCGTGGACTATTTCATCAACGCCCAAACTCATCATTATTTCGGATAATTCCTTGCCTGGCGATACAGCAACAATACCTATCGGTTTACGAACAGATTCTTTCTCCGCTTCCATAGATTTGTTCTGAGTATATTGTTGGTTTTGAAGCTTCATATTATCAATTTTTATTTCAGTTAGGTCTCCTTGCTCAGCACAGAACTCGAGTACTAAACCTGGGTGATCGGTATGAATATGTACTTTTACTACATCACCATCGCCCACAACGAGCATCGACTCCCCATGAGGTTCAAGGTGATCTCGAATATAGCCCACATCTAAGTCTTTTCCTTGGATAATGAACTCTGTACAGTATTTGTTTACTAAAACACCATCGATTAAAGTTATACCTTCCTCAAAGGGTTGGATAACATCTGTCACAGGGGTTTTAGTTTCCTCAGAAACAACAAGATCGTGGTTACGCAATCCAGCAAGTGCACTCTCTAAAATTAAGAGCAAGCCTTTACCACCTGCGTCCACAACCCCTGCCTGCTTTAACACTGGAAGCATATTCATTGTGTTATCTAAAGCGATTCTTGCTCCTTCAATCGCCGCTTCTAATACTATTTCTGCACCTTTTCTGTGCTTAGCAGCATCGTTAGCGGCCTTTGCAGCGGCTTTACCTACAGTCAACATTGTTCCCTCGACTGGTTTCAAAACCGCCCGATAAGTTGTTTCCGAAGCCATTGTCAAGGCTCTGGCTAAATCTTCACCTGTTGCTTCCGTAACATTACTCAAACCTTCGGAAAACCCACGAAAATACTGTGATAATATTACACCACTATTACCTCGCGCTCCCATTAACGAGCCACGTGCAACAGCAGCACACACTTTACTAACGCTAACTGAATCTACTTTATCTAATTCTCTTAATGCAGCGGCCAGAGTTAGAGCCATATTCGTTCCTGTATCTCCATCCGGGACGGGAAACACATTGAGAGCATTTACTTGTTCCTTTTCGCGATCTATTATCTGCGCCGCAGCGAAGAACATCTTTTTAAAATCAGCGCCTTTTAAAACATCCAACGTTTTTTCCTCCCACTCAATTGTTCCATCAATCATTACTTCCGTTTAATGTCGGTAACGCGAACACCCTGAACCCTAATATCAATGTTACGAACATTTAAACCTAGATGTTTTTCTACAGTATATCTAACTCGTTCTTGGATGTTTTTAGCAACTTCCGAGATTTTTAGACCATACTGCACTACAACATAGAGCCGTAGCCCAATACTATTATCATCATATAATTGAACATCAACGCCACGGTCATAATTATCGCGTCGAAGAAGTTCAGATAAACCTTCTTGAACATTACGAGGTGCCATTCCTACTAAGCCATAACACTCCATGGCAGCAACCCCACAAAAGGTAGCGATAACTTGTTCACTAATATATATGCTACCTAGTTCCAAGCGGATTTGCTGACTCATCGTCTTCCCTCCTATGTGACATTATCAACTACCTACAAATAACCTATGTTAATTCTATCTTTTTATAAATGAATTGTAAAGCAATTTTTACCTTGCCAAATCTCCCTCACGTATGGTACAATAAATATCGTTGTGAGATCTAGTTGTTTAGGTTCGAAGTTAGGAGGGAGAAAATATGGCCAGAAGATGCATCGTTTGTGATAAACATACCAAGACAGGAAACTCACGAAGCCATGCTGAAAACAAAACCAGACGTACATGGAGACCGAATCTGCAAAAAGTTCGTGTGCTATTGAATGGTGCTAGTAGACGCGCCTACGTCTGCACTAGATGTCTGAAATCCGGTAAAGTTGAGCGGGCCATTTAATACCCTTAGATAGTACAATAGCAGGCTCTCATAAGATTGACTTATGAGAGCCTGCTTTCATTCTATGCGAATCAATGCTTACTTATTAACGTTATAATAAACACTGATTTGCTAATAAATCACTAAAAGTATGCCCTCATTAACAGTAATTTTTACAGACTCACTGATTGCTTGATTACTTATTCCCAAGGTTGTGCCCTTCATGATTGTAGCCTCTTGCAACGGGTAGTAAAGACCCTTAGTGCTAACCCCAGTTACCTCCTTGGTTAAAGCAATCAATGATACATTCATACCCTTAACCAATTCTAACACGATCGACTTATTTATTATTTCGAGCGTCATTTCCCTAGTTTTGATCCGGCCATTAATACCACATTCCCCAAGTTTGTAAAGTATCTCAAGATTACCTAAGGAATGATCTATTCTACCTCCCCACACACCTACCAAAGTTACATCGCTAACCCCGTTAGCGATACAATAATCTACCGCTAATTCTACATCAGTCTTATCTTTTTCGACAGGAAACGTGTACTTCTTCACTCGGTGTGTCTCCACAAACTTCTTGCTTTCATCATCGATCGAATCAAAATCACCAAAAACGAAGTCAGGAACGATACCCCATTTTTTTGCCCATTTCATTCCGCCATCTGCACAAATAACTAAGGCGTGCTCTGAAACAGAGAAATTTTCTGGAACATCAGCCCCCAAACCTATTATTACCGCCTTACACAGACCTTCCTCGCTGTGGTTCAATGATCTCCCTCCGCGATTTTAGTAAGTGAATGACTAATACTGCAAGAATCAACTCTGGTAGCATATATGATCCGTTATACAGTAGCGAATATAACCATGGATGCATATCCTCTGGGAAAGTGGAAACCCAAAAGAGTAATCCCGCAATAACATGACTCACATAACGTGCTAAAGAACCAATTACTATTCCTACTTCATGCTTACCGAAAAATCCTGCTATACCAATTAAAGCATATGGAAGTGGATAGTCAAAGATCACTTGCCAAGGATTTAGAATATATGGATCCACTGTAAGCTGAAGCAATCCGTAAATTGCCCCCCCAATAATCCCAATTACTGGTCCATTTCTAAAGGCTAGAACAAAGATCGGCATCATTTCCAAAGAAACAGAACCTCCATATGGCATTTTAATAAACCGTAATTGACCTAAAATCCATGATAAAGCAACCATCACGGCAATTTCGATCATCACACGTAACTGGTAATTTCTCATAAAATCTACTCCTTCCCGAAAATCTACAGCGCAACCGACCGAAGGGTAGATAAAGAACAAAAACTGTGGTAGGCCGGCAGTCCACAGTTTTAACATTCTCGACTACCGCTTCCCTTCGCTGGTATTATCCAAACAGGTTCAAAGGGTTAGGATTAGTATAATCCATTCTCAGCCATTATCGGCACCCCTAGCGGATAAAAATTATTCGATTGTGCTGTCTCTTTAGAATTAATATATTCGCCAAAAAAGGAAATTTTCCTCTTTTTATAAAACTAAAATACCCTGCTAAAGTACAGGGTATTTTCTTGGGTCTAAAGAAAGACCGATACTCAAAAGAGTAGTTTAAATCCGCCACGCCCAAGGGAGATGTTATTTTAATTTTTATTTTTGTGGTAATCAAATTCAGTAGCAACACGATGTTGCCTACTTTTATTTAAGAATTATACTTCTATCCCCCTTTCTATTCGGAATTTTTACGTAATCGTGGTCTTCCTCTAGACCTGTTTTCATTATAAACTAAATTGTCTGATTTGTCAACTATTTTTAGAAATTTATTTAATTTATTAAGAAAGCCTCTTAAACGAGGCTTTCTCTCATTTCTTGAATATACTTAGCTGGGTCAGGATTATTAAAGATCGCTGAACCTGCAACAAAGATATTAACTCCACATTCTTTAAGTTTTCGAGCATTTTCTAAAGAAACTCCGCCATCAACTTGAATCCCGATATCATAATCTTGAACTAGTTCCTTTAGATCTCTGATTTTCTGATACATTTCTGGTATGAACACTTGTCCGCCAAATCCTGGGTTTACAGTCATGATAAGAACATAATCAATGTCTTCTCGAATATACTTAATTCCATCTACGGGTGTATGGGGATTGAAAACTACTCCCGCTTTAATGCCCCTCTCTTTGATCATGGTTAATATTCGATGTAGGTGTGGAACAGTCTCATAATGAACCGACATCGATTTCGGGGATAATTCCGCAAATAACGGAATGAATTGCTCAGGCTTACTAACCATCAGATGAACATCAAGCGGTAAGCCGCAAGCTTTCTGAGCAGCTTTTACCACCAATGGACCAAAACTAAGATTTGGGACGTAATGACCATCCATTATATCGATATGAAGCATATCGGCAGTTTTAATTGTCTGTAATTGTTCCCCTAACCTGCTAAAATCTGCCGCCAATAGTGAAGGACAGATCGTTAGTTCCTTCATTAATTAACCCCACCTTTCCAATACTTTTGGGTTAGCCTTTGGCACTTTCAAAAAACACTAGGTAGCTTTGATAGCGATCCAAAGCGATTTCCTTCTCCTTAAGTGCTTCCTTCACCGCACAGCCTGGTTCGCTAACGTGGTTACAACCTCGAAAACGACAATAGCTAGACAAACGCACTAATTCGGGAAAGAAGTTTTGGATCTCTTCTTTTGCATGAGTTTCCAAGGTTAAACGAGAAAAACCAGGAGTATCAGCGACTAAGCCTCCAGATTCCAGAGGAATTAGTTGAACACTACGAGTGGTATGTTTGCCTCTCCCCAATTTCTTGCTTATCTCACCCACCTCTAAATTCAACTCTGGTCTTAGCTTATTAAGCAAAGAAGATTTACCTACACCAGATGGACCAGCGAATGCTGAAATTTTCGCATATAATGATGCCTTTAATTCTTCAATTCCCTCATCTTTTTTTGCACTTGTTTTAATCACGGGGTAAGGAACGGTAGAATACAAACTCTCAATTTCCTCCGCCTTCTGAGGATCTAATTCGCTTTTTGATATACAGATCAACCCAGTTAAGCCTTCCGCTTCAGCCATAGCTAAGATCCCATCGATTAGCATTTGGTTTGGCTCCGGATCTTGAACTGCCACCACCACAACTACTTGCTCAATATTAGCTATCGGTGGTCTAACTAACGAAGTCCGGCGCGGTAAAATTTCCTCAACATGAAACGTACCATCAGTACTAACGCTTAGCAAACAATGGTCCCCAACTAAGACAGTATCATGCTTAAGTTTGAGTCGCCCACGTAATCTACAACCAGTAATTATGCAATTATCCTCGGTCTTAACATCATAAAGACCTCCAATTCCTTTGATAATAATCCCTTTCTGCATACTAATCCAATTCCTTAAAGAATTTATCTGTAAATTGTCGGCCACCAATATAAACTTGCACTTTAGCGTTGTCGCCTCGACCCTGAACAGTTTGACGTATCGTCTTACCGCCTGGTTGAACATCACGATACACTTCGCGGGCACCAAAGTCATCGATCACCAAGATTACTACCTCTTGCGCGGGACCTTCTGGCACCATTATTGTTACTACCGCAGTATGCCATTGTGACTGCTCACCCCAACGAAGGATATCATCCAAATCTTGAACATCTGCTTTGTCATCGCCAGGTAATCCTTGTGAATAAACAAAATCTACCTCATATCCTACTTCGACCTCAGTTTTTGGCGGCGGATTCTGTTCAATAATTCGGTTCGGTTGATACAAAGTACTAAATTCTGGATAAGCATTTCCCATCTTCAGATTAAGTTCAGCTAATTGTTTCTTTACAGATTCCAAATCTTGACCACGAAAATCTGGTAAAGAAACGAACGACGATACTTCACGTTCCTTGTTAACCACCAAGTTAACAAGAGTACCTTTTGGGATAAAGTCGCCGCTAGCTGGTTCTTGCTTAACTACTGTGTTAAGAGCTAATTCTGGTTCGAAAACTTCATCCTCTTCACCCAAAGTAAAGCCAGCTTGTGTTAGCTCCAAGCGTGCTTCCCGCACACTCTTTCCAACAACATTTGGCATATGGATGTATTCAACCCCTTTACTAACTCGCACCATTATCTCTCTATTGGGTTTTACCTTCCTATTTGCTTGTGGTTCTTGACTAATAATATGATCTTTCGGAATCTCGTTATCAAAAACTTCAGTTTCGACCGTTAATATTAAACCTAGTGATTTTAATTCTGCCTCCGCTTCTGCCTTACTCATTCCTACGATCTTAGGGACAACAACATCTTCAGGGAATAACCAATCAGTGATAAAACTTCCTAATCCCCAAATTAAAACAATTAAAAGGACCAGAGTAAATAAAGTGATAAAAAATCGTTTAAAAAGTCGATTCCCCTTCTTCGCTTTTTTCTTCTTTCGTTTCGGCATAGACTCCCCTCCCATTTGCGCCGCAACCTCAGTGACTGATAATTTCTGTGTCTCCTCAAGTTGCTTCTCCTCCTTGAGCATCTTCAGTGCCTTTAGCACTTCATCAGCGCTTTGCGGCCTAAGTTTCTGATCCTTAGCTAATAAACGCATCACCAAAGAACTTAATTCTGGATCTATTCCCTCCCGCAATTCCTTTAATGGAGTTGGCCTATCTTGAATATGTTTAAGCGCGATCGCAATTGGAGAATCCCCAGTAAAAGGAACCCTTTGAGCAAGCATTTCATACATTACGATTCCTAAAGAATACAAATCGGATCGATGATTAACATTATTGCCTCTTGCCTGTTCTGGAGAAAAGTAGTGAACGGATCCTAATACTGTCCCTGTTTGGGTAAGGTTAGCGGAAGCGACCGCTTGAGCTATCCCAAAATCTGTTACCTTCACGGTCCCGTCCTCAGTGATCAGGATATTGTGAGGCTTGATATCCCGGTGGATAATGTTACTGCGATGCGCATGTGATAGGGCCATACATATTTGACTAGCGACGTTAATAACGAATTCTTCCGAAAGAGGTTTTTCCTCTTTGATCACCTCACTCAGATTCTTGCCAGCAACATATTCCATCACGATAAAATGAATCTCTCCCGTATCCCCTACATCATAGATGTTTACAACATTCGGATGAGATAGACTAGCTGCGGCTTGAGCTTCTCTTCGAAAGCGTTGGATGAACTCATCATCACTGGAGAATTGGGAACGCAATATTTTAACGGCTACTATCCGGTTGAGTAATAAGTCTTTAGCTTTGTACACTAAAGCCATTCCACCATCGCCGATTTTTTCCTTAATCTCATATCGATTAAGTAACACTTCTCCGATCATGGTACTACCTCTCTTCTTGGGTTAAGTCAAAATACATTTTGAGGACTTCTCCCGCAATTGGTGCCGCTACTTGCCCTCCAAATCCCCCGTGTTCTACTACAACAGCTATCGCTACTTTAGGTGCGTTCGCGGGAGCAAACCCAATAAACCAAGAATGATCCTCACCAGCAGGGCTTTGAGCTGTTCCAGTTTTGCCAGCTACTGCCACCCCTGATACTTGTGCCAAAGAAGCGGTGCCGTTGTTTACAGCAAGAATCATAGCTTCAGTAATTTTTGCTGCCACAGTTCGAGAAAACACACGCTCAGTCTTTCTAATCGCTAACGAATCATAAACTAAGTACGGTTGCATTCTCACCCCGTTGTTTGCTATCGTAGCAGAAATAACCGCCATTTGCATAGGTGTTACTAACAACTCACCTTGTCCAATTCCGATTTGTCCCCACTCGAAACCTTTTACCTTGTTTGGAAGATTCCCCACCGATTCTCCAAGTCCTATCTGGGTGGCTTGCCCAAGTCCTGCCTTTTTTAAGTATTCAAGCAAGGAGTGTTGCAGTTTTAGTGCTATTTCAGCGAAAACAACATTAGATGAAAAGGCTAGCGCGTTCGCTGGATCGATTAAACCGAGAGCATTACCTCCAAAATTTTTAATTACCCTACCGTCAATACTCAACTCTCCTTGATCATCCCATTTGGAATCGGCATTAATAATCTCTTCCTCATAAGCCGCTCCAAGGATTAGTGGTTTGAGAACCGAACCAGGCGGATACAGACCTTGTAATGCTCTGTTTACAAATGGAGCATTAGGATCAAGGAGATAATTCTCCCAATCTAGCTCCATCCTTGCATAATCAATAAATGGGGATGATACCATAGCGATAATTGCACCAGTGGCAGGCTCAAGCAGGACGATCGCACCGACATAATCCGTAAAAATCTTTTCGATCTTGCTTTGAATAACGAGATCGATAGTAGTGGTAAGATTTTGTTCCCTTGCTAAAACATCGTTGTACGTTTTCTCTATCCCAGTTAAGCCATATTTATCATGAAAATAACCAATAACATGGATTAAGGAAGAAACCTCGGTATACTGACGATGATATTTTCCATCTATTAATAAAGATTGCGCCAGAATGTTCCCATGGCGATCCAGCACGCTTCCACGGGGATTACAAAAAAGTTGCTGGTACCTAGGGTTTAAAAGATGGTCGTTTAAAGTACTTGAAAAAACCTGCCAATAGGCTAAGGTAAACAACATCGCTGCGAACAGAATTGAGACAAAGAGAAATAATCCTAGTTCATATCGTTTATGCACCTAATGCACCTTCCCGAGACTGGTTATTATTCCAATCATTAACATATTGGCGATCAGAGAACTGGATCCATAGCTAACAAACGGCAAGGTCATTCCACTAAATGGAACCAACCGAATAATTCCTCCAACCACAAAAAAGACCTGATAGACCCATACCAAAGATATACCTATTGCTATCCACTGACCTCGGATATTCTTCAATCTTTTGGCGATGGTTAAACTCCAGCACACAAGGAGGAAAAACGACATCAAAACTACACTTGCTCCAAGAAATCCCATCTCTTCACCAATTAACGCAAAGAGGTAATCGGTATGGATCGCGGGGATTTGGGTACCCAAGCCTTCTCCTAGACCAACGCCAAAGATTCCTCCGTTGTTCAAGGCAAACATTCCTTGGAGAATTTGGAATCCAGAATCATAAGCATTGTCCCACGGCCACAACCAGGCAAGGATCCGCATCTTGAAATGAGGAAACAAAAGAGCTGCGGCCGCTCCTCCTCCAAGTGCTAACCCAATGGCTAGAATAAGCAAACTAACTCGCTTGACAATATAGAACATCAAGGTACAAAGTACCATAAACAAGATCAAGCCAGGACCAAGATCTCGCTGCAAAACCAGAAGCCCGAATATAATAAAGAAAAGTAGGAGAGCGGGTGCAAGCACCTTTACTAATTCGATCCCCGATTTTTTGCTAATTTCCAATCGGTTTTGATAGAGGAAATTAACCAAGAATAACGTTAAAAGCACTTTGGTAACCTCAATCGGTTGAAACGAAAAAGGCCCGATACTGATCCACGCTTTCGCTCCTTGAACCTCATAACCGAGTATCAAAGTCCAAAGTGTTAAACCTAACGACAAGAAACCAAAAAACCACGTATACCGAACTTTTTCCCAATCGATAAATAATGCAAGTATAAATAATAAAGAACCGACCAACCAGCCATTCAATTGATTTACGAAATAGCTAGGATCAAGTCTTAGCAAAAAAACGGAACCGATTCCTCCAAGAATAGCGACAAGATACAAGCCAGCAGTGGGCTTTCTCGCAAGTTTACTCACAACCCAGAGTAAAAAAAGTGTTCCCCAAAGCAATCCAAGCCTCCACCCTTCTTGGAGACTGACTAGATTTAAAGTGCTCAAAGTTACCAAGCAGATCAATAACCACGATGCTAACTCAAACCAGTGCCCTATTCTGGAATTCAATTCCATCCCCCTTTAAGGGAAATCAACTATCAATACGGTAATATTATCTCGTCCATCTAAAGAATTCGCTAGTTCTACCAAAAAGTCTGCTGTTTCTTGTGGATTTTCTTTAATTAAACCTTCGATCAATTGCTGATCATCAACCAGATTCGACAATCCGTCTGTACATAACATAATCCGATCGCCCGATTGGATCGGACAATCGATGATATCAATCTCGATCTCGCCAAGTCCTAAGGCTTGCGTAAGCACATTCCGTTGGGGATGCACAGCAGCTTCTTTTTTGGTCAAACCACCGTTACGCATCAATTCTTCGACTACAGAATGATCCTTTGTTAACTGACTTAACTCTTGATTCCGGAACAAATAGGCTCTACTATCACCCACATGACCGATTTTTAAAACTAGATGTTCATCCTGCTTGCAAATTAAACCCATCGTCAAGGTTGTACCCATACCACTTAACTCTGGTTTTTCACGGCTTGCTTGATAAATCTTTTGGTGAGCTAGGCTTATTGCATACTTAATTTCTTCAACTGGATCTTCACATTTGAATTGATACCTTTTTATTGTATCAACAGCCATTGCCGAAGCGACTTCGCCAGCTTGATGCCCTCCCATACCATCACAGACCACAAAACACCGTTCATCGTACCAAAATGCATCCTCATTTAGAGTACGCACTTTACCTGTACAAGTAGAAGCCCCTATTCTCATTCCTCTCACCTCTCACCACTGAACTCCTGCAGAATGTCCCTAGCGATCCGATAAAAAATCCGAAAAATCCATAGCGTTAGTACCACCCTAAGCATTCTGATCAACCTTAAATGCTAGTACAGAAGTTCCGATTTGAATCTTGTCGCAGTTTTTCAGTATTCGTTCGTCAATTTTCTCACCATTTACGTAGATGCCATTTGTACTTTGATTATCTTTTAGAACCCACTGATTATCTTTTTGAAAGATTTTCGCATGAATTCTACTTACGTTTCCATCATCCAATCTGAGATCGCATTCACTACTGCGACCGATCAACAAGCCATCACGAAGTAAAACCGAACAAACATCAGAATTTCCTATTTCTACAACCAAACGAGGTTCAGATTTACCATTATTTAATGCTGAAATATCATAACGCAGTGTTTCACATCGGATTTCATTATTATTGTATTCCATTTTCCTATCATTGTCTAACTGATTCACATTATTTTCCACATAGAACGCTTCTACCTTTACTTCTA
This sequence comes from Bacillota bacterium, assembly GCA_012728115.1. Taxonomy (GTDB): domain Bacteria; phylum Bacillota; class Limnochordia; order Darwinibacteriales; family JAAYFS01; genus JAAYFS01. Next base: position 90,251 of record JAAYFS010000052.1, read on the forward strand.
TATCTTGCTCTGGATCCTTTTCATAAAAATCGATCGTTAATGGTCCGATAAAATGCCAATCCTCTTGATCAGCCTTTTCTTTTAGAACTGTGGTTAACTCATCAATTAAAGTATTTCGCATGCACTTTAAATCAGCCAACTGTGCGGGATGCAAAGATACTATATACTGGTTAGGTACATAGGTTCGCGAAATACTTGATCTTTTTTCTTGGGCCATTGCCTTAAGCAAAGCTCTACCAATACCGATCGGTTCAATTCTTTCTTTGATTTTTCTCTTGAAAAACGTAGCTAAGATCGTTTCTAGTAGATTCATTCTACACTCCTCCTTAGCTGACCGCATGCTCCCTCAATATCGCTCCCACGTGAATCTCTGATAGCTACTTCAACATCACCTTGTTTAAGATAGTTATAAACTCTTTTTATCGAAGCATCATCTGGTCTGGAGTACTCACCATTAAATTCATTGATCGGGATAAGGTTCACATTGCACAACAATCCTTCTAAAGTCCTTATTAACTGATCCAAATCTTCTTTTCCGTCATTAAAACCCTTGATCAAAGCATATTCAAAAGTGATCCGTCGATTAGTTTTTTCAATGTAGTACCTACAGGCGTTGATCAATTCATCGATTGGGTATTTATTATTTATCGGCATGGTTTCCGAACGTTTCTCGTCGATCGCACTATGTAAGGAGATAGCCAAAACAACCTGGATTTCTTCATCAGCAAACCTTTTAATCATTGGCACCAATCCACAGGTGGAAACAGTCATTCTCCGCATTCCAATGTTCAGCCCTAATGGTTCATTAAAGAGACGAATCGCCCTAATTACTCGATCGTAATTGGCAAAAGGCTCACCCATACCCATAAAGACAATATTAGTAACTCCACCACTCTGATTAACTTGAATCGCTTGCCGCACAATCTCACTAGTGGTCAGGTTTCTAACCAACCCCTGGGAACCAGTTGCACAGAACTTACAACCCATCGAGCATCCTACCTGTGTTGAAACACAAACGGTCTGCCGCTTTCCATGGGGAATAAGCACAGTCTCAATAGTTTGACCATCTTCCAAGCGGAACACATACTTCTCGGTCTGATCCTGTGATACTCTTTTTGTCACGATCGCTAAAGGAGCCAATTCAAATTCGTGACAAAACCACTCGCTTTCTTTCACAGGCAGATTCTTCATTTTATAGAAATCAAAGACTCCTTTTTGATGGATCCACTGAAATATTTGTTTTGCTCGAAATTTCTTTATACCTCTCTGAGCAATGTACTCTTCTAATTCTGAAAGATAAAACTCGCAAATATCCATTAATTTACTCTCCAATGTTTTTTACTTTTTCATTAAGATATAATTTCCATGAATTCTTCATTTACACATCACATCCTTCTGGATAGGTTCAATTCTAACAGGAAACCATACTAGCAGAGGTGGTCATGTTGCGAAAAAACAGCAAGGTTCATTTTCTTACCTCCTATGTCGAATACTTGATGGACAATGGTATCCGCTCTGAAGAATACTATGTGGGAGATGCCAGTCGTTTTATTCGTTATCTACTTGCTAATGTTACCGAAAAAGATGTAATAAACTTCATCGAACAATCAGCGCAAGGCGTAACTTATAAATTAAGATTACAAAAAACTTTAAAAAGATTTTTCACCTTTGCTGCTCAAAATCTAGCGATTAAAACTTTGCCACAAATTAATAAAGAAATGCTACTTGCATCCAATCAAGAACAAAAGCTAGATTCATCGTAGTTTCAATGAATCTAGCTTGGCACCAATTACCTAAAGGTAAAAGCAGCTAAGAATGAGAAATATTCTCCAAGAGATTATTGTCATTAAGGAAACAAAGGAGAAATTATGAGTAAAAATAAGATGACATCAGCATTTGCCAAGCCGTTTTTTTTAATATTCTGCTTAGCTTGCCTAATGCCTAATATAGCACTCGCTCAGTTACGAGCTATTCCTTCTACAACTAACACTAGTGAGTGGCTGACGATCAACTTGACTAATAGTCGATCAGATAGTGGATCATTAAAAGCTTCTTCCAAGGTTAGATGGGACAACAACAACCTTTACTTCCAGATAGATGTTCAGGATTCAACCAGAGCCGATGGTTATTCGAATATAAATCGTGACTTTTCTAATATTGATCATGTGGTAATATGCATCGATTCCTTAGGTAATGCCCACAAAGAAGATCGGGTTCTACCAAGTAAGGATGATTATGTTTTTATCGTTACTCCCCAAAATGCTTTTGGAGATCCGATGATTACAACTTACGGATATGGTGGCTATGAACATCTTTCATTAAATTTACGTCAAGTTCGAGTTACTGCGGATATCCGAAATAACGGTTATCAATTGTCGATAGCACTACCTTGGTCTATCCTTGAGCGACAGCCAATGCCTCATAGCTTCATCGGATTATCGATTAGCGTAAGAGATGTTAGCGACGGAAAGTGGTTTTATGAAATATCTTCAACCAATAGCGAACCCCATTACAGCCCACAACAATGGGAGAATTTTCAACTATTGCCATGAACTCGCATGGGAGTGAATCACTTATGCCATATTCACTTCCTCTGCAAGTTTTGCGATGATCAGTGAATTTGTTGGTACTCGGTTGGCTCGATGGGCTCCACAGAGCTTCTTAATATAGTCGCGGTTTCCATGTTCCCAAGCAGCAACCACAGCGTTGCGGATCGCAGCTTCAACACCACCAGAAGTAGTATTGTGTTTCGATGCCAAACTTGGATAAAGCTCCTTGGTCAATGCTCCTCCTACATAGCCGTCTGACAAATAAAAAAGAACGGCTTCCCTTAAATATGTAAACCCTTTAAAATGCGGCGGAATTCCTAACTCATGAAGGATTTTAGTTACTAGATGTTCTTTTACATTTCGCTTGTGAACACCCTCACCCCCCGCTTTATACGAGTCTACTACCCTAAGATGGTTAGGACGAAAGGCTGTTTCTTCAACTTGAACACAGCCATTTCCTTCTTGAGAAAACTGCCTCACTCTTTCGGCAAGCACTTCCAGATTAAATGGTTTAAGAATAAAATAATCTACTCCAAGTTCTGTTAAGCGGGAAATTAAATCATCTCTACCAAAAGCAGTTAATACAATAATGCGAGGACGGACCTTTAATTTCAAATGGTAAAGCCTTTCCAATACACCAAGTCCATCCAAATGCGGCATTGTAATATCCAAAATCACAAGATCGGGTTCTAGTTCTTGGATCTTTTTCAATGCCTGCTCCCCATCATGAGCTTCACCAACAACCTGAAGATCGGGTTGGGTACCGAAAAATTCAGATAGGACCTGACAAAGTTCCAAGTTGTTGTCCACAATGAGAATTTTCATTTATTGACCATCTCCTTTGTAGAACTTTTAATTAATATTCCTATCTGAAAATTCCACAATAAATCGAAAAAACCTTTTTTGGATTCTGATTTTACATCTTTTACATCAAATTTTGTTGCTCTATCCTGTTCTTTTGAATTTTGCAATAAAAAACCCATCTATTTGGTGAATATGTGGTAATATTTGTAAATATTGGTCTACACTTTGTGGGAACCATGAAGGTAGATCTACCAATTTAAAGTTCGGAAACTCGGTTAAAAACCAAGAAACCATATCCTGGTTTTCTTCTCGTGTAATTGTGCAAGTAGAATATACTAAGGTTCCCCCAGCTTTTACTAGTCCCTGTGCTTCTGATAAGATTCTTCGTTGGATAATTACTAAATCGGAGATTTCATTTGGTTTTTTGCGCCATTTTACATCTGGCTTATGACGAATCACACCTAGTCCCGAACATGGAGCGTCGACTAATACCCGGTCTGCCTGTGCCATCTCGCCTAGATGCATCGCATCACCAACCTGAATTTCGATATTGGTGATTCCTAGTCTTATCGCATTTTCTCTTACATGTTCGAGTCGATGAGGATTTTGATCGATCGAGATTATCTTTCCTTGATTGTTCATTAGTTGCGCCATGTGTGTACTCTTACCACCTGGTGCACTACATAGATCATAGATCAAATCTCCAGGCTGAGGATCCATCGCATGAGCAATGAAAGCAGAACTCTCATCCTGAAAATAATAGTGACCAGCTGAGAAGCGAGGATCATGAAGTGCGACCCCTCCCTTATTAAGAACAAGAATATCAGGAACATACCGACCGTCCTTAACTTCTACATCTTTTTCTAAAAAATGCTGCCTTAGTTCCTCTTTAGTAGTTTTAAGTTCATTAACTCTAATTGTGGTTTCTGACGGTTGATTATTTGCAATACACAAATTTAGAGTTTCCTCAATCCCGAATTCCTCAGTCCATTTTTCTACTAACCAACGGGGATGAGAGTGTTTATATACTATATGTGTGGTGGGGTCTTTTTCCCAGCTAGGAAAATCAATCGAGTCTTTTCTACGATCTAAATTGCGTAGCACCGCGTTAATAAAGCCTGCAACACCACGATTAACAAACTTGTGTGCTAACTTCACGCTCTCATTCACCGCAGCGGAAACGGGAATTCTATCAAGATACAGAATCTGATATGCTCCTAACCTGAGAATGGAGCGAACAACTGGTAAAAGCGAGATCATCGGACGCTTACTTACTTTATCGAGATAGTAATCAAGTGCATTTTGCATTCTAACGGTACCCATCGTTAATTCCATCAAAAGTGATTGGTCTTTTTCCGATAAGTTAGCTCTACCCGATATTTGACTAAGTGCGTCGGACAAGAAGGTGCCTTTAGTCTCCAGTTCTTGTAATATTTGTAAAGCAGCTTCGCGTGAATTAGTCATTTCTGCACCTCCCAAAGATTTGAAAAAGCACGGAAAAAAACCCTCCGTGCTTTCTTTGTATTAATGCTTTAAAACCTACGATTACAGCTTGTAGGAGTTGATATCTTCAAGAACCTTATCAATTCTAGCAGCTAATTCATCGCTGATTGGTAAGCGAGGTGCTCTGGAATATCCACCATGTGCTCCTTGCTTATCTAAGCAGTACTTAATTAGTTGAACTAGTTTGCCCGAATTTTCAAGTTCGATGCAAAGAGGTAGAATTACCTCGTAAATCTCTTTAGCCTTTTCATAGTCTTTCTCATAAACTACTTTTTCAAACAAAGCTACGGTTAATTCTGGAGCAGCATTTCCTGCTACGCAAACCCAACCTTTTGCACCGAGCATAAATGATTCAAAAGCAAGTTGTTCGCAACCACAGAAAGTGGTAATATCTCCACCGCTATGACGGTTAATATCGCGCAAACGAGTAATATCGCCAGTAGATTCCTTAATATATTGAATGTTATCTCTACCAGCTAATTTAAGTACAGTTTCTAACTCCATATCAACACCTGCGGTTCCAGGGTTGTTATAAAGCATAATAGGGATCTTAACTGCATCGGAGATTTTTTCGAAATGGTTAATCATTTCTTCTTGTAACGGATTCATATAGTATGGTGGAAGAATTAGTACTGCGTCTGCACCGATTTCTTCGGCGTGCTTAGTAAACTTAATAGTCTTAGCTGTTGTTTCAGCAGTTGTACCTACACATACAGGAACTCTTCCGTCAACTTTCTTGACCACAAATTCTGCCAATTCAAAGCGCTCGTCATCATCTAAACTTGCTACCTCACCAGTACTTCCTAAAGGAATTAATCCATGAACACCTTTAGAAATTAGCCAGTCGATGTTCTTGCCGTACGCTTCGTAGTCGATCTTTTCATCCTCTGTAAATGGAGTAGGCATTACAACAAAGATACCCTCTAATTTCTTAAACATTATCTATCACACTCCTGTTGGCTTTTTTTACGACTTCAATTAATTCTTTTTAAATCTAGCAAAACTCATTCGTTCTACTGGTAATTCTGTTTCCTCACCTGTAATCATTTGAGAAATCAGTTTTCCAGTTACTGGTCCGAGACCAATACCATCACCCTCATGTCCAGCAGCAATGTAGAAACCAGGAACCTCTTCAACTGGAGACACAATTGGGAAATGGTCTGGACAGTATGGTCTTAGTCCAGCGTAAGCACGGATCACATTAATGTTCTTCATGATTGGGAAGAATCTAATAGCACGTTCGGCTAATCCACGCATGATCTCGATCGAAACCCTAGTATCATAACCAACCATTGCCCGGCTACTTCCGATCAGGAAGTTATTATGTGAAGTAGGCTCAAATACCATAGCGATACCGTACTTTTCAATCTCTGGACTTACATTACGTTTGTAATCAGAGCTGCCAAATTTTGCCATCATATAGCCAAACTCTACAATTTTTCTCTTTCCAACTGGAATAGTGCTTTCTGCGACCAAGATTTGTCCTTGACGAGGCAGAATTGGAATATCGATTCCTACCATTTTTCCTACGTGAGGAGCCCATACTCCCGCACAGTTTACTACAGCCTTGGTCAAAATCTCACCTTGATCGGTTACAACCGATTTAACCGCACCTTTTTCATCCAGTTTAATGTCTTTTACGGCATGGAAAGTAAGAATTTCTGCTCCGTTTTTCTGAGCAGCCAGAGCCAAACCATAAGCCATTGCCATTGGATCGCAGGCTGCGTCGCACTCGATCTCAACTCCGCCGATAATGTCATCAGCGATATGCGGTTCATCGTCATGGATTTCCTTACGGTCCATCATTCGCATTGGGAAGCCATCAGCCACTTGTTGCTTAACGTAGTTTTCAGCAACTTCCCATTCTTGTTCGCTTTCGATCAAGTAGATGCTACCTTTTTGAGTGTATTCAATATTATAGTCAATGTCGTTCACGATTTCTTTGAAAAGTTGTTGACTACGATATGCTAACTGTGTATCAAACCCAGGCTGTTTGTCGGCAATCAAAATATTTCCATCACATTTACTAGTAGTGCCATAAGCGATATCGCCTTGTTCAACTAATGCAACATCCAGCCCTTTTTTGGATAAATAATACGCTACAGAAGTACCGATTGCACCAGCGCCAATAACTACGACATCAAAAGTCTTAATCTTGATCCCCTCCTAGCACACCAAAAGTAATAGGCATTACTGGAGGACGTGCTGGATCAGGCTTGAGGTCAGCTTGAGTTTTCTTTAATTCTCTCCGCAAGATCCCTTCCACCAATCTTTCGCAAGAACTTCCTTGGCATGAACCCATACCAGCTCTTGTCCGTCTTTTTACTCCAGTAACATCCCTGGCTCCGTCCTTGATTGCTTGTAAAATCTCTCCAAGTGTTACTTCTTCGCACCTACAAATAATCATATCCTTATCTTCCATCTTGTCACCTCCAGCACTTATACCCCAGTTCAGTCACGAGGCAATCTTTTCATTCCACGAACATCATCTACCACATCTTGTGGCACAATCAAGGTTACAATCGAAGTATGATCAAACGCCTTCGGATTGAGAACTCTTAGTACCTCTGCCTTGCAAACAAATTGTCCTTGTCTATTTACAGCGTCAACAATATCTCCTTTTTTAGGAAGTGGGCGATATTCATGTGGAAATGTTACAGTCGCCATATCCTCTGAGTAAGTTTTATCGACAACGAATATTGCTAGCCCTGGACATCTTGTTACACAAACAGCGCATCCAGTGCAATTCTCACCTGTAAATTGTGGAATAGTAGTAATAGGTTTGCCTACATGAATAGCGTTGAACCTACAAGATGTTTCGCAGGGGTTACATGGTATCTCTTGTGGACACTCGATGACCGCCATCGGTCCTCTCTTAAAATCTTCTTCCGTTGGGTATTGGGGCAGCGCTCTAACTTCTTCTGTGGTTAGATAGCCCTTTTCCTTAACGCTCATTGATATCCCCCTTCATACAAATCGTCTTCTTCAAAATTAGGCCTTCATCGTTAGCTTTTCTTTACCAGTTGCTCTGTTAACTCCGAAAGGACCCATGCGTAATCCATTAAGTCTTTCACGAATTTCAGCCTTTAATGTTGCACCTTCTTCAGGTGAAATATATCCTAATTTTTCAGCGATAGCTACGCCAGCTAGTTTACCTTCTTC
>JAAYFS010000053.1 GCA_012728115.1 Bacillota bacterium
GATAATCGGCCATTTGATCCTAACTATAAGTGGACAGCCGGTTCTACTAATTAGTGTGGAATTACTATGTGGTTGTCAAAGTGCACAATAACTATTGACTATTCATAGCACGTCTTACTAATTAATATCGATATTCCACGCCCTTCTCCAGGAGATTAAGGCGGGGAAACTTGCACTTTGATTTCGCCAAACTTTTTGTATAGAAATTCCAGCACGTTCGTGTACTTTCCACCGAACAATTCCCATTGCAGCAAATAAAACATAATGCGCATCGAGAATAGGGTCAGAAAAGCAAAGATCATGAAACACTGGATGCCAGCAATACCCTTTTTCGTCTCTTAAAATCGTGGTATATTGCCAAAAACGTCTTGCTTGCCAATCAAAACCGACTGTTTCAAAATCCAGAAAATACATTTTCTCTCCCTGGAGAATAATGTTATAAGGGCTATAATCCCGACTGCCAAAACTAAGAGGTTGAGACAATACTAGTTCCAAAATATCGTGCCAAGACTGTTGAGCTAGTATCGGAAACTCAATCTTTTGGGATAAGTATTCGCCTATTTCTTTCATTTCATTTCGAAATTTGTCTTTGTCTACATTAACAGCGAGGTCGGTAAATTGGGAAGACACGGATTCAAATAACTCTTTTAACCTCTCACTACTCTGCATAAATAAATGGTAGTACGGTTTTAATTCTTCAGGTTTAAAAAGCCCTAAAGGACGACCGTTAAGATATTCTAAAAGTAATACTCCTTGTGCTTCATCATAAGCGATAAGGTTAGGAACCAGAGCGTCTAACTGATTCAAAGTTGATAACACTCTCGCCTCGCATTTAGCTACTTCGTGCGTTTTAGCAACTTTGAGAGCTACCACCGACTCATCGTCTAATTCAAGCTTTACAACCCTTGGATGTTCTTTTTGATAATGCATTATTGGGGTTTTTTTCATTTTTCTTCTCTCACAAATTTATAAATCCTTTATAACTCTTTCGTTCCTATTATTATCAGTGAAATGCTATGTGCAGGCATTTCAAACTCTAAGCATAGTCTTTCATCGAGCAACTTGATCTTTGTCTCTCCAGTGAACAACTCTAGGTTTTCACGTGATTTAATCTCCTGTTTTTGCGAGTATGAAGGATACTTTGGTCGTCCTTGCTTAACCCATTCGGAGTAAGCGTTACTATGTTCCTTATCTATTCTATAATGAACCATATTGAGTTTGTCTGCATCAAACGAGGCTTTATCTAACTCAATTTCAACGGTTGTAGAATGGGCAAGATCCCAATCATCATGGTGGCTTGAGAACAATAATGCTACCTGGTTCTTATTTGCTGATAATACAGCTAATCCATCGATGAGTGGTTGTCTTTCAGACAAACCCTCAGTTAACACATCACGTGCAGAAGTTGAAAGCAAAGATAGTCTTTCGCCTTCCATGAATGATAACATCCGAAATAGGTTTAGAATTGGTTTATCGATTCCTTGAGTAGTAAGTGTTCGAGTCCCTTCAAAGCATCTTTCAGCATCAAACATGAATGCCCAGGTTAACGCTTTTATTTCTCTATTATACTTTTTCTTGAGATCGGAAATGCTTAGAAAGTTATGGGCGATAAAACTTGGATAGTATTCAGTGTTTCTAAAGTTAAGGTTTGCATTATCCCAAATACCACCTGCCGCCCATCCATCAGGATCGGCCTCAGTTAAAATACATTCGACATCGTCCAATTCTGGGTATAACTTGATAATATCCAAGCCTTCTTTTATCTGAATCAAAAACAGTTGAGAGGACGGAGTGTCTTTCTTTGGACGCCTAGCAGGCGAATATCCGCCACCTTTCGCGTGAAAGGAGATAAAGTCGAGTCTAGTACCAGTTTCATTACTAAAATAGTTTTTCCCATAGAGGCAATGTTCTAAAAATCCTTTCAACCAATCGCGAGCCTTTCCTGGCCCAGGGAAAGGTCCCGTAGTTGCTGGTCCACCAACTTTGGCATCGGGAAGCACCTTTCTGATTGCTGCCTCGGTGAAATCATAAAGTTTACAGAATTCTTCAAGCGTTCCTTTCCAATAGTATTCTAAATCGGGCTCGTTCCAAAGTTCCCAATACCATTCATTGACTTCCTCAAGCCCATATCTATCCGAAAGATGTTGAACTAAATTTCTTATTAGGTGATACCATTTTTGATAATCCTTTGGTGGACAGGCCCATCCTCCCTCACGATATGAAAGCTGACCTTTATCAGCAGCCAAATCTTCAGGCATAAAACCTATTTCCACAAACGGCCTCAAGCCGTAAAAAACGAAAACATCAAAGATCTCATCGATCTCAGTCCAATCATATTCTACGTTACCTTTTTCATCCTCGAAATAAACATTGGTAGAACCCCATTTCGGTGTGCCTAAACAATTTCCCGTACACAATAGGTGATGGGTTCGAATAAAGTATGGTTCAGTAGACAAACCCGCAATTTTGGCAAGCGTTTCTTTCCCACCTGGTGATGTAGAGTAATTAATTTCATCATAACCAATAAAATTCCAAAAAGGATCAAACCGACCAAAAGTCTTCCCAGTGTCTACGTATATTTTTACCCTTGATTTGTCAATACTCAACCTTAATCCTCCCTCACCTATCGGCTAACTCATTTTTAAAAATAAAATAACCTCTTTGTATTTGTACATTCTTCTCCAAAATCTTCCCTTTACCTCTATTCGATCAATTTTCCACAATAAACAAAAAACCATAGACCTTTGTCTATGGTATAATTAAGCACAAAAAAATTCCTGGCAACGAGTTACTCTCCCACTACGAGATGTAGCAGTACCATCACCGCTGAAGGGCTTAACTTCTGTGTTCGAGATGGGAACAGGTGGATCCCCTTCGCCTTTGTCA
>JAAYFS010000054.1 GCA_012728115.1 Bacillota bacterium
GTTAAATAGATTACATCTCCGTTTTGAAGAACTTGATTTTGATCTAAAGCACCATTTGCGTTAAACGCTTGGAGGTTAAGATTAAATATCTCAGCTTGATCGGCATTCCAATCTGAGCGCGTCAAAGTAGCGGATGTTAGATCAGCTAATCGAGTCGGTCCACCCGCCAAACCAATTGCATCCATTACCCGCGCATCGGCTCTTACTTGGTAGAACCCTGGTGAACTAACTTCCCCTAAAACCTGGACACCGATCGTTCTAAATTGAACTACCATCACTGTAACTTTTGGTTCGATTACGTATTCTGCCAACCCGTCTTGAATAAGTTGAGCTAACTCTTCAGGTGAACGGGAAGTAGCGTGTACATCACCGACTAGAGGAAAAGTAATAAATCCATCTGGACGAATCTCTACTTCAGAATTTAATTCCGAATGCCCCCACACAGAAATCCTTAAAACATCGCCTACTCCCAATTTATATGTACGAGCTTCACCATGAAGGGCAAAAAATAAGAATAAGACCAGTAATAATGTTCCTGAAGTAAGAATGTGTTGATGTTTTCGGTAAAAAGACATTAATTATACCTCCACTTTGATCGCTTAACTTTACCCATACCCTTAAATGTTTCTCCCCAATGACGGGAAATCCTGCTAATACAGCTTTTTCCACTCATAAATGGACCGCCTTCTGGCGGTCTAAAATTTCCTTATTTTTATTTCTCTTAGAATAAAACTCCTTGCGCCGTTACCGTCCTACTTGTTTCAACAAAAAACTCTGTACCCGCAGGGATTTTCACATCTTTTCCTTTTACAAAAAATCCACCAACTAACCCTAAGGGGTTTCCAAGTAAAAGAACCGCGGCCATACTAGCACCCAAAGCAAGTTCTAAGGATAAATTTTGCTCGATTGCTCTTTCACTGATGTGCAAACGGATCGAGGACCCATCAAAAGCTGGTACACTACCAAAATCGATGGTAATACTACCATCCCTTCCGAACCCCTTCGCGCTTGAAACCTGTGCTATTTCACCTATACCTTCCGCACCAGCAGGAATGACTACTCGATTGCCAACTACTACATCTTCAACTACAACATAGCTTATTGTTTCGCCAACCCTGGATTTGCTGGAATCAACTTCAGAAAGTAAGCGGATCTTAACTAAGGTCTGTTCTGGTACTTCAACTGCTTTAAAGTCAATTTTATTTGTTCCAAAGAACAGTTTCATGATATTGTCGACTCGTTGGGAAACGGATCCTGATTGGCTCGAGCCATAAACCGCTAACTCAAGTCTGTCAAGACGTCTAAGTAGTGGTTCGTAATCCGTTACTCGTGCATGAAGGAACCATTCGCTTAAATTCAATTTTGACTTTAAACTTATCGCATTACCTGTATTGTTTTCAAAGAAAGTTCTTATTCTCTCGACTCTAACTAACAAATCTCCGCCTTGACGTGCTCCATAAACATCTTGCTCGATACGGGTGATCCGTTCTTCCAGAGAACCACTTTTCTCCTCACCATATAGAGCAATTTCAGCGTATCGTAAGTTTCCGATAAAAGTCCCATCACTAGCATGAATATGTGCTGGATACAGGGAAAATAGTATAGTAAATGTTAAAATCCAAGCTATGCGTCGCAAGGTGATCCCTCCTTAATCTAAAACCGGATCGAAAATTCTGCAGTTGCTACATTCGACTTCTGCTCTCCGCTAAGAGAATTAAAATCGATAAATTGATAATTAAACTTCACAGAGGTTTCATTACCAAGTAAATAACTCAAACCTACCTCAGTTGTCTTTTTAGTAAATGAGTCATTTACATCACTTTCATCATCAGATGCTGGGAAAAGTAGATTCGAAGACGATTCAGACGTAATACCAAGCCTAAATCTTCCTTGTGGTATCGGAACTTCTACTCCAACACTGGCAACTGATGGTGAAGTAATCTGTGAGACAGCTTTTAAATCATCTACATGCCTAATTCCAGCACTTACAACAATAAAATTAGGTAAATCATAACTTAAATCGATACTTGTTGCGATCACGTCAGGATCTTCAGGCGAAGACCTACTTGATAAGCGTTCAATTTCGGTATTCACGTTGATGTTTTTCGTACTTAACGATAAAGCATAACCTGAACTTGCAAACTCTTCACCATCGATAAATGGACGATAACCAGGTTGGCGAGATCTGACTGTTCCTCCAAGTACAAACCCACCGACCGTCCAATTAATACCTAGTTGCATTGCCATACCATCTGCTCTTGCCAGGTTTTGCGAGTACAAACCCTCAACTACCAAATCAGGCAACGGTGTATATTGCAAAGTTAAACTAGCAAGATCTGTGACTAAACCATCTTCTTCGGATTCAATCAATTTGTGATAGGCGGCTGAAAGTGATAAATCTTTGTTCGAGTAAAGCTCACCATCAATAACGTTTGTGAAATCTGGCTCTTCAATAAACCAAATGTCGCTTAATTGGGGAACCTTACTTCGTGGATTCCGTTGTTCAACTTCGAAAAACGAGAGATCATTAATAATAGTATCACTCTCTACCTCACTTACTGGTGGTACATAAACAACCTGTTCTTCATTGAGGGACAATAGCCTGTCTGAGGATGATTGAATTTGCGAAGGTAATACAAAGGAATCGGTTTCACGGGAAGCAAGAAACTGGTTCTCAAAATTTAAATGACCTGGTTTCTGCTTTATTTGATACCCCAAAATTCTTAGCTCATACCCAAATTCCCCAGTGAGCCTCAGTAATTTTCCTATTTCATTATTGGTCAAACGCCTTTCCAGTTCAACTGCATCGTTATATGCCTCGACGAGCCTGTACATATCAAGTTCCTGATTGTTTCCAAATTGATAACTAGGCACTGGTTCAACTGCATATTGAGCAGTCTGTTGCATAAATTGCAACAACCGAACAATAGCAATACCAATTTCATAACTATTCATACGAGCATGTCGTGAGTACCCTTCAATTCTGAGAACATCGATCAAGGAATCGAGTGCTTCATAAGCCCAAAAATCACTGGCGTAATCATCAAAGGTGGTAGCTGCAAAGACAGGCATAGAAAAAGACATAATTATTGCGAGAAAAATTACGTACATACCAAACTTTTTCATTGCAGCTCCTCCTCTCCAAAGCAATCTACTCCTTCTCAACCTTATTTCTCCATAACTGGTTCATTTCCTCCTAAAACCAAAACCTTCCAAAAAAATTCAATAAAAATCAACATCTTCTTAGGAACCGTTCTGCTAGGATTTCGGCAACATAGCCATCGAGGGGGACTGGTGGAACTTGAAGCGAAGTTGGAATTAGGCGCCGCCACCCTCGCGGTGGATTCTCCGCCCAATACTTCTTTCTCGCTTCCACAGTGGACATATGCTCATCGACTGAGAAAATCCTTTCCGAGGCAATATCCTTTTTAAGCTCAGTAATTAATCTTTCTGAACCAGTTCGATCACCAACAACTATTACTCCTTGTCCAGGAAGAATCTTAGTTACAAATTCAATTAGTTCTTCTCTTTCAACCACATCACGAATTACTAACTGGTGATCGTGAACCAACGCCACTCCGCATTTATACTTTCCTGGATCGATCGCTAAGACCGTGTTAAAATTCTTTTTCATTTCATTTTCTCCCAGACCTATGCGCACATGCGTCCATCCAAACATGCACGCCGTGTAATACATTTCATTCGCTATTTCTATTATGAACATGTGGGTAGAAAAAGAAGCCTCGAAATAAATTTGAGGCTTCTTCGTAATTAACGTTTTTAGCTGAATAATCTATTAGAAACTAAGTCCTAATTCAGCTTTCAATTGATTTACCTTTGTGGTATCTCTAGCAAAACGTTCCGCAGCTAGGCTAAACTTCAAGCCGTCGGTAAAGTTGTATCCTGCGGTAAAGGTATGAGTGTGTTCACGAGTTGTGGTTGGAGCCTTTGGTAATGCTAATTGATAGTCATAACCAAGATTCAACACAGCATCGCCAGAGAGTTTCCAATCATAGTCAACATTAGCATTGATAACGTGAACATCTACACCTGAGTAGGAACCAATGTTTCTCCAATCTTCAGTTAAACGATTTACTACATAAGCGTAGCTGGTTCCTAGTGCTAAGCCAGTATCTTTTACTGGTAATACTACACCGACTTTAAATTCTTTGTGATCCCTTTCAACTGCTGTATTTGTTTCGTCTAAAGTTGTATTCTTAGCCATTACTCCAGATACGCTTACTGGAACGAAGAGATCGAATTGATGTCCAAGAGCGAATCTGTGTGCTTTAATTAGGCTGGTTGAATCAGCGTTTTCACCATAGAGTGAAAGTCCGAGTGCTGCACCATAAAGCGAGGTATTAGCATCAACCGAATACTTGGTATTAGCATCAGAACGAACTAAACCTCTGTTGGTCAATGCACCTTGACCAAAGTTCTCGCTAACTTTACCCCAACCAAATTTAACTGCGATATTTGCGATCTCTGTTGAGAGAGTTAAATCAATTCGGTCATTATTTTCAGCATCTTCCGCATAAAGATCTAAAGCGTAGGCTGCATCGTAGTTTATTCCACCGATATTACCGAAAGCACCAAAGGATACTGCTGAGGTAATATCGCCGAATACTCCTAATTTGCCAGAGCCTGGTCCGTCGCTTTCCATTACAGTTACGGAACCTTTAAATCCTAATTCTGGAGCGAATGAATGGCTGAGTGCTACACCGCCAATATTCTTATCTGCTACACGTCCGCCAAGAACGTTTACGCCTAATCCACCAATGCCGATTTCAGCGCGTGCTCCAATTGGAATGTACTGATCTAAAGTATAGCGGTTGAATAATGGACCTGCGTAATTGTAAATTGTTCCAAATACTGCTTTCTTAATCGGACCCTCGCTAAGAACTTCTACGCCAAACTCTCTTGGGAGGAAGGCTGAAATATCTTGCGATTTTGCATCGCCACGGAGATAAGCATTAACTAAAACCGAGTCGGATGCTTTAACGGACATATCTAAGTTAACCTTTTGACCATAAGTTGTATGGTCCGAATATTCCTTACCAAGAATTGTTACTAAGTTTGTATCCGCAAGTGATGCTTCAAAACCAATCCTACCAGAAACATTAACTCTTTCGAATTGAGCCTTTAATGCAGCATATTGGTTAGCAACTTCGTCAACTCTGGTATTTACTGCATCTACACTGTCTTTTACTCCCGCTACTTCGCCTTCAACTGCTGTTACTCTGCTGTCAAGATCTTTGTAAATGGTTTCTAGCTTGTCTACACGAACACCGATAAGTGCTAATTCGTTTTCAAGCTCAACAGCCAATGCAGAAATAGATTTGGTTAATTTTGCAACTTCGGCATCTAAAGCATTTTGAACAGCAACAACGTCATTATTAACACCTTCGCGAATTGCGTCAAGTGCTGTTTGAACGAGAGTTAATTCAGCTAAGAGATTTTCCTCTACACGTGTTAGTCTTTCGCTTTCACGAGTGAGTGCACGTGCTTGACGTTGAATATCGCCGTCGAGTTGGTCGATGTGATGGAGTAACATCGATTCAACGATATTAACAACTGTAAGTGCATCAACCGAATCTTCAACTTCGAGTGCTAAATCCTTAACGGATTCAAGCACTGCAGACTCGATATCTGCTAATTGTTCTTTCACAACTCTTAAAACTAAACGATTGATAACAGCTTCAACTTCTGGTGTAACCTCAAATGGAGCTGCAACTTGCTCAATATGCTTTTCAATAATAGTTTCCTTTTCAACTACAGGAACCTCAATATTTGCTAGTTCCTCAACCAAAACCTGCGTCAGGTTTTCTTTAACCTTTTCAATTTCAGCCATTAATTCAGCTGTAATGCTACGTTCTAAACCTGCGGTTTTATGTGCGAATTCATCTTCAACTAAGTTTTCCAATCTTGCAAGTGCACGAGCGAAAACCATAGCAGCTTCATAACGCGTCATCATACGCGAGCCACCGAATGTTCCATCAGGATATCCTTCAATAAGTCCTACTGCTGCTAGTTCCACAATGGAATCATATGCCCAGTGATCGGCTGGAACGTCAGCGAAAGGATTGCTGGCCGCTAACCCAACTGTGGAAATACCAGCCAACATAATAAGTGCAACAACTAAAGCTAGGCTTTTCGACTTCATTTATAAGTACCCCCTTAATTTAATAAAAACAATATTATCTTATGTTAAGCTAGTCATTGGTCATGTAATCAAACCACCGACACAAAAATCTTGTGTGGGAACCTCCTTTCTTGCCGAACAAGTATATTGACATAACGAGCAAAGTTGACACAAATATTATGTGAAATACTTCGCTGCCTCACAGTTAGATTCCTTCTTCAACTCAAAGATTTTTACGGGGGTATACGAATTTTTTCCGCTAAAATCATATTACTAACTTATACCAGTCACATAAATACCTATTAGAGAGGTTCAATTTCGATCGTCAGATACATTGGACCGATAGCTGCCCAGGTATCCTCGGCAGCAACTATCCTAATTGTGCAGCGTTCTTCCGCCTCATTAAGGGTAGTCATCGCTTCAAGAAAAGTTTCTAAGGGAACTTGAACAGCTTTATCGCCTTCGGTTGTGATCATACCACGTTCTACTGCTAAAGTGTTTGCTAAGCTGATAAGACTAAGAAGCATATCATCAGTCTCTAAACCAATAGATGGATCATAAACATATTCCCGTAAAACTGCTCCCTTTTCAAAAAGAAGTTCATTCGGAATCAATTCTAGATATGTGGCAACAGTCTCCCCTGCTAATGCGTTATTCTTACTTACGACTCGAACAACATATAATCCTTCATGTTGGTGAAGAATTTCGATCGCTTCATATAGCGCAACATCTAAAACACTAATAGCAGGGCTATCTACTCCTCGACCCGCGCCAAGCAAGGCAGCATATTGATCTGCCTTGCTAAGAAATTCCAGTAATTCGTGATAGATAGTGTCCCTAGCCTTTCCTCCTTGGAATACTTGGGCACTAATAATCTCGTGGGAGAAGAAAATAAAGTTACCTTGTCTAAGTTGCCTATCATGTTGATCTTCAAGTAATTTTATCTCAGTTTCCAATTCCAGGATACTGTCTTGCAGTTTTGCTTGTTGCCCTTGTAAATCCTGAATTTGAATATTCAATGCCTCGATAAATTCCTTGGCGTCATTGAGTCTTCTTTCGTTTTCTTCTACTTCAAGTTTAGCGTTTTCTAAGTCCTTGATCACTTGCTCATACTGTTTTGTAGCATCGGCAAGCTTTTGGGTAGCTTGCAACAGATCCATCTCAGCTATATCTCGCTCGATCTCAATGGAACGCACACGCTCTAGGCTTGATTCTAGCTGCTGTTGACTTTCAGAAAGTGCCTCTTGAATAGCCTTCATGTTAAAAAGTGCAGTACGTACATCTTCCGAAACTATTGATAGAACAGTAATTGCTGAGCCAGAAATAAAAACACCCGTAAGGATCGTGATAATAATACTTGTATGTTTTGGACGAAGCCCAAATAAGGTAAGGCGTTTTCGCCCTACCTTCATTCCGATCTTATCACCGAAAAATGCGATTACACCGCCTATTACGGCCAATGTCAAGATCAAGGTGAATCCATACATTTATTATCACCACCTACGGATAACCTGGAAAACAACAATACAATGACAAACAATATAACAACAATAATTATATCATTCCTATATAGAAAATTGATCCCCTAAATAAAATTTTCTTGCTAATTCGTTTTGAGCTATTGAAGTAGCACTTCCAGAAACTAAGATCCTTCCTTCATGCATAATATAAGCTCTGTCAGTAATCTTAAGCGTTTCCCTTACATTATGATCCGTTATCAATATCCCTAAGTTTCGTTGCTTTAGTTCAGCAACGATCGCTTGCACTTCAGCGACTGCTATCGGATCCACCCCAGCAAAGGGCTCGTCCAGCAAGAGAAAGCCAGGATTTAAAGCAAGTGCGCGGGCAATCTCGGTTCGTCGTCTTTCGCCACCTGAAAGTTGGTATCCTAGCCGCTTCCTCACATCTTGTAGTTTAAAATCCGAAAGCAACTGTTCTAACCGGTCTTTCTCCTCTTTCTTATTTAGCTTAAGTAACTGAAGGATCGCTAAAAGATTCTGCTCCACAGTTAAATGACGAAAAACTGAAGGCTCTTGTGGTAGGAAATTCACACCTAACCGAGCCCGTTTATATATTGGCAAATGAGTAATATCTTTATCATCGACGATGATCGTTCCTTGATCGGCTCTCTCCAGCCCCACGATTATTGAAAAGGTGGTAGTTTTACCAGCACCATTTGGCCCCAATAAACCTACGATCTCGCCTCGAGCCATCTCCAGATCAATATGATCGACAACCACCTTTTCTTTATATGCCTTTACTATGTTACTGCACTTAATGCTCATATAGATTGCCTCACTTTTGTAAAATATCGAGGATCATATCAGCTGTCCGTGCTAATGAACCTGGCTCACCTAGTTCATCCCTGAGTTTATCAAATTGACTAAGCATACTCTTTCTCTTTTCAGAGGAATTCAATAAATCAATCACCATTTCAGCCAAAAGTCTTTCATTGAAATCATTTTGCACTAATTCAGGTACGATTTTTTGCTGCATTATCGCATTAGGTAAAGATGAATATCCCTTGCGCCCTAAGCGTTTTGCTGATAAAAATGATACCATTAACGGTTTATCAACTGCGATGAATGGAATTCTATATAAAGCCGCCTCCAACGAAGCAGTACCACAAGTTACAACCGCTAAATCCGCAACATTTAAAGCATCATATGTTTTTTCAATTACCTGAATATCCAAGTTACTCTTCGATATCGATTTTTGTATCAAATCAAGTTCTTGACTACTTAATGCTCCAGCAACCACTATCTTAATTTCAGGATTTTCCTTCGCCACTAACTCCATACCCTTGATCATCACTGGTAGACGTACCCTGACATCAACCTCGCGCGAACCAGGTAATAAAGCTACCACTGTATCATCCTCTGTTAGTTCAAATCCTTTTCTAACCGTAATCTTATCTAGTGGTTTAGGTAAAACATCCAAGATCGGATGACCTACGAATTCAACGTCAATACTCACTTTTTCTAATAGTTCTACCTCGTTCTTAGTAACACCAGCTACTTTACGAACAAATGAGGCGAGTTCCTCTAACTTTATTCTAGTATCTCCCCAGCTAAATGGAGTATAATAATATACTACAGGTATGTCCTTACATTGAGCTAACTCAAGTAGTTTTAGATTAAAACTAGGTAAACCAACTTGCACCACAATATCGGGTCGTTGATAATCCATCTCCTGACTTACTCTGCTTAATAACCTTTTAGTTATATGACCACCTTTGAAATTGTCAAAAACGCCGAGACTGTCCAGCTCTGTTACGTTATAAATTAAGTCTACGCCTGCAGCCTCCATTCTTGATCCACCGATACCTCTGATCACGGCATCTGGTGCCTTTCCTTTGAGATGATTTGTCAGCGCAGCACCGAACCTTTCACCAGTACTTTCACAGCCAACAATCAAAATCTTCGGATCCATTAAAAAGCTTCTCCTCTCTCAGCAAGCGCAAATGTTAGTTCCGCACTAGCCACTAATTCCCCATTAACTTCAGCATTTGCATTCGCCTTGGCAACATTACGCCTGAAAGAAGTGATCTCCACAGTTATCTTCAACTGATCTCCAGGTACAACCATCTTACGAAACCTTACTTTGTTCAATGATGCGAGTAAAGGAATCCCTCTTCCATCATGACCTCCCGCAGCTAAACCGCCAGTCTGTGCCATCGCTTCAACAATCAGCACTCCAGGCATAATGGGGTAATCAGGGTAATGTCCTTGGAAAAAGGGTTCGTTAATCGAAACATTTTTTAAAGCTACCGCTCGTTTTCTTTCTTCAAGTTCGATAACTCTATCGATCAATAAAAAAGGATAGCGATGCGGTATCCGTTTCTTGATCTCTTCTACCGTTAACACAAAATCACTCCCGACCCACATTGACAGCCAATTGTCAAACATCATTAGATAAATCTTTGCACCACTCTCCAAAGAAGAGTGGTGCATAATTCTATCATACCCAGATTAAGATCAATACCTTCACACAGCTAATTTTCTTCGAAATATGCAAAAATCCTTCTTTAATTAATCGATGTTAGTTCTTAACTGGCTATTAAACGTTGATATTTAATCCCGATTTCTGATTGTGGGTTTCCGAAAACCTCTGCTGGTGTTCCAGCTTCAACAATTTTTCCTTTATCCATCAGTAGGATTCGGTCTGCTACCTTTGAAGCGAAAGATACTTCGTGGGTAACAATTACCATTGTAGTCTTAGTTGTTTGAACCAACTCTTCCATGACATCCAGAACTTCTCGAACAAGTATTGGATCTAGAGAGGCGGTAGGCTCATCCCAAAGCATTAGTTCAGGATTACCTACTAGTGCTCTAGCAATTCCAACTCTTTGTTGCTGACCGCCACTTAAATTACCTGGGCGTTTGTTCCATTCGTTTGCCAAACCTACCTTAGCTAAGGCAAGTTGTGCTCTGGCGGTAGCTTCTTGCCGATCCAAGCCAGCTAGTACAAGATGAAACATCACATTATCTAATACCGATAAGCGAGCGATCAAATTAAAGTGTTGAAATACATATCCAACTTTACGCCTAAATTTAAGCAATTCTTTATCGCTTAGTTCTAAAATATTTTTTCCTTCAACAATGATTTCCCCTGTATCAGGCTCTGTTAAACGATTGATACATCTGATTGTGGTTGACTTTCCACAACCACTCGGACCCATTATTACAACAGTCTCACCACGTGAGATTTTCATATCTACGCCATCTACCGCTTTGAGCTTCCCATAACTCTTGGAAAGGTTTTTTATTTCGAGCACATTCGCCCTCCTCTCTAGAACTGTTGTTTCCAGCGATTTAGTAAATTCATTAATCCAGGACGACTTGCAGGAATCACTATTTCCCTCATAATTTGAACGTTTGATAGTCCTAATGCTTGTCCAGCCATAATTTCATTGCGATCCACCGGGCTGAACTTTTCAGCCATCACTACTACAATAAATCCAATCATCAGACCTAAGATTATTACTACTGGAATCGATACATATGGGATCTCGGCGCCACTTAAGATATATACAAGAGTGAGAATTACCGAACCAACTATCGCACCGAAGATCCAAGTAAAGATTTTTCTTCTATTGCCTAAAACCCACTTGAGGGTGCTAAAGATTGTTGCATGATCCAAGATTAAAATTCCGATTGTAAAAATCACAGCCATTATTCCAGCGATAGTAGCTCGAATCTCTTGAAGTAATCTTAAAATCTCGGAACGAGCATCTGGATTAACCATACCTGCAGAAACCGAATAGGTATTTACATAAGGATTATCTAACCCTTCTCTAATAATCGGTTCCATCACCTTTTCATCAAGCGGTTCACCTTCAACCAGAATTTGAACTCGCTCGCCAGGGATCACTTGACCAGCTAGATAGGTGTTAATCAGACGAATCGACTTACCTATATCTTCATCTTCCATTTGTGGTAAGCTATCGCGTAAATGTTCAATTTGATAAATTATTGCTTGAACATCGATTTCTTGCACATTTGCAATCTGGTCGGCGATGTTTACTAAACTACTGCGCATCGCTTCGATATCAAGGTTTTCCAAAGTTTCAATCGGGGTTTCAGTTTGTTCTTCATTAGCAGCAGCTAGATTCTTAAATAATCCGTTTAATAAGAGTGAAATAATCAATTGTTCCCCAACTGATTGAGCGTTACCTTGGGTTATTCCTTCGTTAAGCTTCCTCATTTGAATCTGTAAAAGATCCAACTGAATCAGAGCTTCTTGAAATACATCGAGAATAGCTTCTGCATTATCTACTGCCAAATGAGCCTCATGAGCTAACTCATCGAGTTCATGGAGAAGTTTTAGACTTTCGTTTATGGTATATTCTAATTTATATCGTTCGTTTTCTAGTTCAACACTACCTACTCTTTCTGTGATAAGTCCATCAGAGCGTAAGCGATAAATATCCTGCTTAATCGTATCTTGAGCTGCCGCGATCGAACCTTCTATAATGATACCCTCTGCATTTTGACCTTCAACGGCCAAGACTTCTATAACTAAATGATCTTGAGCAGATTCTTCTCCAACCACTATCTTCGCATCACTTAGACCCTGAACCACTAACCTCTCACCAACTATCAAATGAATATTAGGGTCAGCTTGAATTCTAACTTTTGAAGCGTAGCTTAATAAGAAATTTCTCATCTCGACAAGAGCCGTTAAAAATGCATCTAAATCATCACCATGCTCTAGTGAAGTTACGTTTTTCAGTAGCTTTGGACCAAATTCGTTTTCGATAATATCGATTACTTCCTCGCCAGTTAATTGGGTATCAACTTCAAATCCGATCGGGAATCGAAGTTCCAAAATCTGATACTCATCAAGTATTTGATTTACTTGTTCGGTAACATCGCGAGAGTACTGCATATCTTCCAACACTACTAACATATTTACTCCATCTTTAAAAGCAAATCTCACACCCGTAATGGCTTCAATTCGTTCAGTTAATTCAGTTCTTACACTAGAATGAACACCACGAATCAAAATACTCGGTTCGATAATTACGGTATAACCATTTATACCTGGTATTCCATTAAAGATCGCGGGTAAGGATTCCATAACTTCTCGAGTTCTAAACTCTTCAGGAAACCCGAAAAAGAAGTTTGCTTGGCCAGCGATCGTGATCGTTTGATCCACCTTTGCCCCAGGATATTGTTCAGCTGCGATTCTTTTTAATTCTCGTTCCGCTGCTTCCCTGGCTTCTTCTCTGATATGCAAAATGATGTCAAATTCTCCGTATTCACCGATCATGCCATCGATTGTATCTCCAAAATAAGAGTCAACCGCCCAGGCAACTCCCGAAGAAAAGATAGCACCAATAATTACAGTAACTAACATAAGTACTGTAAAGTCCTTGAAAAAACCGTCGCGAAAAAACCCGAGCATCGATCTGCCCTCCTTACCCAAAGATCTAATAAAAGCGTATCTTGCTTAGCTTATACTGCTTTATAATTATATCACACGGGTAAGGAGGACTTAAGCGGAAATGATTAGTATTAGCACCATATTTGTTCAATCGTGACAAACTCAATACCATCTGGTTAAACACTATCAATTAAACTCAGCGATAAATGGTCCAATAAACTCGATTAGTTCTTTTTCAATATAGAATGATAGTTTTTCACCTTTAAAAACACCGTTTTCAAATTCTACAACTACGTTATTGCTAAAAATAGCGTGTTTCTCTTGCTGGTAATAAAGCATTTCGTCAGAATATACTGTTCCGTCCTCGGTAGTCGCAACCACATTGCCACGAGCGGTAAACCTTTCTTCTTCAATAAAGTATTCGATTTGGTCTGTGGTTAGTTCCATATCCTTCTGAATCAGTGTTATGCCACCCAGCATCTGTAAATGTTCTTCTTGGGTGTCCCAGATTACAACCTTACCAGTAATAGTGATATCTTCAAATTCGATCAGTACATAAGCTCCTTCAATTTCGCTCAGATCAACTGAAAAAACTCCGCTTTTCGTTTCATAACGTCCAGCAGCAAAGTCACTAGGAACTCCGACTAAAACTAACTTGCCTTTATCTGCAAGTACCCCTACACTTAAACCAAAAAATATCGTAATTACCATAACCAATACCCAAAATGTTCGAAAACGCTTCTGCATATCGTCACCGCCTCTCAAAGTTTATCGTTATCCCACCGAGAATCTGTAGTATTTCACTATCAAATTCATATACAAAGTGATCAAGAACCCAGGTGAATTTGTCGTTCTTAATTGCCACATTTCCGATCACATGGGCGATCTCTTTGTTGATATCAATAAATACACGATCGGCTACTATATCGGAATCATCGACTGTCATAGTAAAGCGATTTGGTATTTCGATTTCCTCCCGATTTCCGTTCCAGATCAGCTGATCCGTGATTAACGAAAATTCGTTATTATCGGTTATTACGATTTCACCGACTAATACTAAGACCCCAGTATCACGATTCCATTCTCCCGATTCTGCTGTAAGGAAATAAAATGGCTCTTCATCACGCATAATGGTCACTTTTTCAATTCCATCGATATAAACCATTTCTCCTTTTTGTGTTATCGTTTCACTGATTATTTCCCACTGCCTCTTTCCTTGATGTCTTCCAATCAATTGTGGATTTGTTATACGAACACCAGGATCGACTTCCCTTTGCTCATTAATCTCAATGATATTTTGTTTTTGATTATTGATAAACCAAACTGTTGTCATCACTGATACTATTAAGACAATAATCAGCAGGTTTTTTGCTTTAAACAAGGTGTCCACCTCTGTTCTAGATAACGCCCATTAGATCTTGGAGCCCTTCAAAATCGAAAAGCAATCCTTGATCAGTTCCACCCAGACGAATCGGCATGGTTGGGAAGGCTTTGATCCGGTATTGGAACCATACCTGACGCTTTACTTGATCATAGCTAAGAGTGATATCACGACAATGTAGTTCTTTAGTAAGCGAAAAGCGTCCCTCTGTGAAAGTATCCAAACGCGGCCGATAGATCGCTGTGTAGCTGATGGATACAGTATCCGTTAGATTAAACTGTAGTTTGGCATCTATTCTATCCCAGGCATGAACACTAAACAAGTAATTTCCGCCTAGCTTAAGTTCGGTACTACGGTTAGGATTATAGCCGATAACCGCTACACCACTTACTGGAGTCCGATTGTTGATATTATAGGTCAAATTTCCTTGCAAGCTCCAGCCTTTAGGAGTATTTATCCTTACTTGAGTGACTAAGTTTTGAAACCGATCAGTGATAAAATCATACCCAGAATACATTGTCAATGATACATTATTATGGCGATATAAGATCTGGCCCGTCACGCTGCTTATAGGCTGTTGTTTATCAAAACGAAACGGTGTTGCACCCCAAACATCACGACGAGAATAGTTTACTGATGCTTGAAGTTGAGTTGTAAAACGCTGGCTTATACCAACTCGATAGAATGATGCCGCTTGGAACAGGCTTTCCTCATAAGCGAACGCTTGGAGATTTCCGCTATAACTTACACTTGTTGTAGAGGTTGGTCGCCACACTCTCGATGAAAGTTCAAGCAAACTGTACATTCTTTTACTTTCAACTCGCGACGGAAACTCCCGATAGTTTCCAACACTTACTTGCATTCGCCCAGAAAAATTCATTGGATTCCGCCACTGCCATGAAATTTCGGGAATTCGGTTAACACTTGTCCAATTCGGCACTACATCTTCCTCAAAAATATCTGGATTATATCTTTGCTGAATGGAACCTGTTAACGTATGATCGCCTTGTGCATAACTAAGCTCCGCCAGATAATTAACCATCCTTCGGCGAATGTTATAGTCTTTGTGCTGAATCTGACCATCCAAAACCAATCGCAAATTTTCGGTTAAATTTTGACGCCAATCGGCTTTTAAGTTCCACGCTTCGCCATTTTTGCTCCCTTCGTCTGCCTCATACTGTGCATCAACACGAAATGTTAGTTCATCAGTATTATAACGAGAATTGAAAGCTAAATCCGTACGCATTTCCACTCCATATTCTCGGAGACGGCGATGATAGAAACCATCAAATAGCAAGGAAAAGTTACCGATCTCATAGCGGTGTTCTAAGCTACTTTGGAAGAGATTGATATCATCCCTTGGAACAGTATAAAGATAGATACTTCCTTCGCCCGCTATTGAATACTGGTGCCTAATTCCAACTCCTGGGCCCATTAAAGTATAATAATCAGCAAGAATTGTGCCATGAGCTGAAGGGTTGAAAAAGTAATTAAAAGAGTTCTTTATATACCATCCTTCTTCTGCCCCAAACCCGATTTCGGGTAAAGAGAAACCTCGATCGGAATGTTCTCCTATAGGAATCACTATATAGGGCCAATAAAATATCGGTATCTGCCCTTCATAGTATACTAATCCTCTAATAACCAATTTATCATCTGGATATAGTTCGATTCGATTTGTCAATAGATGGTAATGTGGGATATCTCGATCACAACTCGTGATCTTGCCTTCTTCGATAAAATAAGCTTCATCAGAAACAATTATCTGATCACCATAGAAAAAAATCGGTCCTTCAACATTGTCAAATACTAACGTTGCCTTGGCTGAATCCTTGATTACGATCTGCTCCTTGTCAAGGTCCATAATCAACGATTCAGCGGTGATAACCGTTTCATCGATTGTAATTTCTACTCCACCTTCGATCATAAATAACTGGTTCTTAAAGTCCCAAGTTCCACCCTGAACACCTTTAATCACGACTTCTGCCATAGCTACAGCAGAAAAAGTATTTATGATAATGACCAACATAAGCAAGCTCAGAATCTTCTTCATATAACCATTCCTAAAACTAAGGTATTGTTTCTATCTAAGCCGATCAGCATTGAAAATCAAAGCTAATCCTGAAATTCCAAAAAGCGCATTCGGAAACCAGGCAGCAACCAATGGTTCAAACACACCATTAACTCCTAGTGAACGACACACGGGCGTAATAACATAGTATAAAAAAATGATAACGATACTAACCGCGATTCCGTAAGAACTACCACCTTTACCCTTTAAGACTAAAGGGGCGCCGAAAAACGCAAATATCAGTGAAGCTGCTGGCAACGTGAGCTTCATATGATAATCAACCTCGAATGAGCGGACATTTAACCCACCGCGCCTAAAACGCTCGATGTGCTCACGTAACTCCCGACGGTTCATTTCATCAGTGGTGCGTTGGTTACCAAAGTAAAGTTCAGCATTTTCTTCGGTCACTATCTCCAGAGTTTCAAACCTTGTTTCGAAATTAACAAATCCCTCTTCGTCCATCTCCTGAATGATCCCATCACGTAAAATCCACACTTTATCGTGGAAGACTCCGCCTTTTGCTGTGATTAACCTAGGAAACGGACCAGATTGTTCGAGTTCATAAATCATTACATTTTTCAATTCATTGTACCTGGTAACTTCTTGGATATAGAAAAAGCGACCTTCTCCCCCATGAAAGAAAACATTTTCCTGAACAACAGGAATACCGTCTTCAAAAATCAACTTCCGGACAATATTTTCGAATTGATGATTTGCCCAAGGAACAACCCTCTCATTGGCTTGATAGGTCACCACACTTACTACAAAAGCAATAATTAAAATGGGGACTATTATGCGGCGAAAAGGCACACCGCTGCACCTCATCACCGTTAACTCGCTTTGACTCTGCAATTTTCCTAAGGAAAGTAAAGTAGCAAACAACACTGCAATCGGAAGAGTCAAAACCACCATTTCGGGCAGTTTATATAAAAGCATTTTGCCCACTAATGAAATAGCGACATTTTTTACAAAAATAAAATCGGTTAATTCAAATAGAATTCCACTAAGAAGGATGATGGTAAAACCAAAAACACAAAAAAGGAAGGGATAAGTAAAACCCCTGATAATATAGCGATCAAGTAATGATATGGGTCTCACTTTAATATCTACCCCCTCCTTTCACTTTTCAACTAAAACCCAGTCCCGATAGCAATCACTGGCCTGATACCATTGATACCATCATTAATCCTACCATAGATTGCCAGATCAAATCGCCAGTTTGCTAACGAGTAGCCAACTCCAGCTGAAAGGACGTCATCATTTTCAAAAGTCCTTCTCCAGCCTGCTCGCAAGGCCAGATTTTCTAGCGGAGTTATTTCCGCACCGATACTCCAATCACTATTCTTGTCGTGGTTTAATAAA
Source organism: Bacillota bacterium (assembly GCA_012728115.1). Classification (GTDB taxonomy): domain Bacteria; phylum Bacillota; class Limnochordia; order Darwinibacteriales; family JAAYFS01; genus JAAYFS01. The sequence goes on from JAAYFS010000054.1 coordinate 17,845, forward strand.
TTTCTTACCTCAACACTTAATATAGCATAATTTGCTAAATCAATGGTAGTACCTATTTTAACTTCGGTATTCAAATCTCGTTCTCCATCTCCCAAAGGCTTATACAAAACATTCTCCGCCATTGCTCCAATGCAAAGTGGTCCAAATTGGAGTAACAGACCTAAATCAGATGTAAAATACCTCTTGTTGTTATACACCAGGTACTTGGTATTTACACCAGCTGCAAATGAAGGAGTAAAGGACTTTGCAATACTGTACGAGACGATATTATAAGAATTCCCAACAACCGTCTTATAACGAATCCAGTTAAGAGCTCCTGCACCATTTCCATAATCGGGTTCAGCGTAGCTTAAATGAAAATTAAAGGGGTTTAAGGAATTCATATCAAGCTGGAACCTACGTTCATTTAAATTAACTAATCCCGCTGGATTCCAGTCTGGAGCTGTTGAATCATCTGCTAGAGCGACATAGGATCCGCCAAGTGCTACTGCCCGAGCACTCAACTCGCTTGCGGAAACCGCAACAACGCTTCCCAATACAATACAGACAAGTACGAGAACTGAGAATACCGTAAGTTTTTTCATTCTTACTCCTCCTCAACGGAAAGTGTAAAAAAACTAAAATCGTGCGGTATAGCTTAAACCAAAGCCTAAATCTTTCATTTTGGAGACAAAGACCTTACCACTAAAATCACTATTAAACCTAAACGATAAGCCAGTATTAAGCCCTGAACCATCATATTCAGCGATTAAAGTAGTTACTGGAACTTTCAATGATTTATTTACTGATGAAATTGTTACTGGGTTAAGTACTGCGCTAATGCCTAGAACGCCATGGCGATATTTCCCTGTTCCTATTCCAATATGTCCACGCACTCCAGCTGCGCCTATTTGTTTGCTGAGCACTCCGTAGTACATAGGAGTACCCATGTATGTTTCTAATCCTACTGCGAATGCAGGCACGGTACTAGTCTCCTGTAATAGTTTCACCTTCAAATTCCCATTCAACGGTTCTCCCGTTCTTAACCGAGAGGAAACTCCTACCTCAACTCCGTTAAAGACACCCATTGTTAAAGCAATTGTTCCACTACCTTTGAAATGATGATACGAAACAATCAAATTGCTTTCTGCCAATGTTCCCGCAGTCGGGATATTTATAAGCCCTGTGGAACCATTAATGGACGCTAGGGCTGGTTGAACAAATGGTTGTACAAACAAAACCAGAGCAACAATTACCAAAATTCCAACAAATTTCCTTTTTTGCATCGACTGATTCTCCCTTGCTTAGTAAATCTATTAAATTGTAGTAAGTATTCTCTCTAAAAAGACATTTCACCTCCTTTACTATCTCGGTATTTGTTGGATAATTAATAAGCGGAGAAACGATTTTCTCCGCTCACTGCAACAGCTTAGCGACATCATCACTGATATCTACACCACCAAAGCGAACCACATCCGCGTCAATCACAAACATTAACCGTCTCTGCTCTGCAACTTTGCTTACCGCATTGTCGATCTCTTGTTGAAATTGAGTCTCGAGTTCTTGGCGAAAACGCAAATATTCTGCATAAGCCTTTCGCTCTATTTCGCTTCCATCGGTATCATCGGATTGTTCTGGAGGTTGAGCAGCTTGTATTTCAGCAACCAACTCGTTGTAGCGGGCAGTTAGCTGCCTATTCAACTCTTGCGCCCGCTCACTTTCATCAACTACTTTTGCAATATCAATTATCCCAAACTTCGGCATGAAGATGTTTCCCCAAAGAAGAAACACAAGTAAAAGCGCAACAACTGCACCAAGAATTGCACTGATAAGCCAGGAGAGATTTTTCACCACTACACCACCTTGTTTCTGGTTCCTGGTATAGTATTACCTGGCTTCTAACGCTCTACCCATAGCTTGTTCAAGTTTTGAGATTGCGGCCGCAAGATTCCGCTCTTCTATCATTTTATATTCGAGATATCTTTGTGTTATTTGGGTGTTTATTTTATTCTCAATTTCTTCCAACTTTGTTTGGTACTCTTTTTCGTGTTTTGTTTGAAACTCAACCAATTTACTGTTCAACTCTTCGTTTTTTTCGTTCAGCAAACGCTCCGCTTCCTCTTTCAAGGATTCGATCTCCGCGGCTTTTGCCTCTCTTTCTTCCATTGTTAGAGTAACGAATAATAGTTGAAGCTGTTTATTTAACGCTGGAATCTGGTATTCTTGATATATTTTCTCGGAATACTCTTTGCCCACTTGCATCAATTCCTCTGAATATTGGTCAACTAACTCTTGATATTCTTGGAATAATTGGTCATAAGCCTGTTCCAATTCTTTTTCGCCTTCAAGCTTCATCTTCTCTTGTGTTTCACGCAAACGAACATCATGCTCCACCATGAGCCTTGCAACTTCCTTCTCGTAGGAATCATGCAATTTTGAATTTACATCAGTTCCATTTAACCCTTCCTCGGCGAAGGAATTGCAACCCACTAGAAGCACAAATACTACTATGCTAGCAATCCACCGCCATTTTGGCATTCTACTTCAATTCCTCTAATACTTCAGCAGTGACATCTACTCCACCATATAATACCGCGCCAGATTCAACAATGATCTCGAAGTCATGTCTTTGCCCAACCTTATCCAAAGCGTTCTCAATGGCTGTCCATTGTTGAAGCTCTAATTCATAAAGTTGTTGTTGGTAACTATCGAGTAGTTCCTTTTGCTCATCTTCAGAGAGAGTTTCGCTCTTTTCCTCATACTCCGCTTGGAGTTGATCACGAGCTTCGATTAATGGTGGGGCAACCACTTGAGTAAAGATAGCCTCCATATCAACTACCCCAACATTAGCCTCAACTTGGCATTTACCATTATCAACTACAAAAGTTATAATAAGAACCATTGCAATAACCAAAGCGGATACTACGCCGATGAAACCTTTTCTTTTAAGCAATTGAAAAACCCCTTTCTAGAATATTGATAATAATAATTAATAACGACCTTTGTATTATATCATATATTCTAGCTGGTGCAACACACGAATAAAAAAAAGAGGGTTGTTGTCAACCCTCTTCACAAAGCAATTTGCGGCTTAAAACGCTTGCCCGATACCAAAATATAACTGTCCTTTTCGCTGATTATTTTCATTGAGACCGAAACCATAGTCTAACCGCAGTAAGCCTAGTGGAGTATCCACTCTAACACCTACACCATAGCTATTATGCAAGTCGAGTAGGTTCATTGCCTCTCCTTCACCCCAGGCTTTTCCTAAATCCGCGAATACTACACCTTGGATGTTTTCAATAATGTCAAATCTAACTTCTGCATTCATAACAAACATCTTATCTCCAACAAGTCCTTCGCCACCGCGAGAGTATCCTCTTAAGGTTCCATCTCCACCAATTCTAAAGAGTTCATTTTCTTGAAGTTCGCCACTTAATACTCTTCCTGCCATACCACGAATAGCAAAAATGAACTTTCCATCATCCATGATGTCGAAGTATCTGCTATGCTGCATTTCAAGTTTGGAGTACCTCGCAGTTCCACCAAATATACCTAAGCCCATCTCGAACGAAACATCGGTTTTTAACCCCTTTGTTGGGTTAAATGGGTGGTCAGTGGTGTTGGTATTGATACCTAAACCGATAGTGCGCTTCTTATAGTTTTGATGCCAATGATCTTCATAACCGATAAAATCATCATTATCATCAAGAGTATAAGTGTTATTTTCACCTTTGATAGTCAAGCGACCACGAGTGTAGTCAGAGAACACTCTACCAACCGTGAGTTCTCCACCAATACTATTACGAGAACCTGTCAAGGTGAGATCTTTATCGATTATATTCTTTAATGGCTTAGAAATGTCGTCATCTTTCTTATAAATACTTACTCCTAATGAAGTTCCATCTTCAAGAACATATGGTTCATAAAAACCTACTTCATAAGTCTTTCTCTTCTTACTTAATTCCACAGAAGCGTTCAATCTTTGGCCACGACCAAGGAAGTTGTCATCAGCAACTTCAAACATGCCTAGGATTCCGTCTACAGAGCTATAACCAGCACCAAAGTTAAGTGAACCTGTTCTGCGCTCTTTAACTTCGACTACCACAGTCATCTCTTCTTCTACATAGTCTTCTTCGAAACGGAAATCTACGTCATCAAAGAAACCAAGCATAAAGACGCGGTGCAAACCAGAGTATAATTCGTCATAAACAAAGACATCGCCTGGTTTTACTCTTAATTCACGTTCAATTACGAAATCTTGAGTTTTCTCATTACCAGTAATGATTACTTCACCTATTCGGGATTCAAATACCTCTATTTCGATAACTCCTTCTGCGTCAAGATAAATATCCTTAACCCCTAATAGAATACCATGTTCAATTTGACCCCATTGAACCAATGATTCGAGATCCTCACTCATGGCAAAACCGTTGAAAACTTCTCCAACTTTAACCTTCATTTGAGGAATGAATTGATGTACGGGTGTAACCTTCGCTCCTTTAATCGAAATACTCGAAATAACGGGGTTTTCGATAACGCCGAATATCAGTTTAATTCCTCCTGAAACGGTTTCAAATCTTACTTGTACATCATAGAAATAGCCAAGGCTATTTATTGAATACATATCATCGATTACGTTTTCTGTTACAAATGGTTCGTCCACTTTGGTACGGAAAATTGCGTTTCGAATCACATTTGTATCAATACTTTCATTTCCTTCAATTGCTATTTCTTTGATGATCTGTCCGTCTAATCCATTATCAGAAGCCATACTGACATTAGTTACAACTCCGAATAACAACATGAAAATTATGAGTGCTAAAAACTTCGTAGTAAAAAACCTTCTCATCTATTTGCCTCCTAATCCATTCTTTGAGGATCCATTAACTTAACATTCTACTCCTTTTTTACGATTCCTTCTATACCCCACAAGTATTTTTTGCAGGATTTACCATACTATCTCTTTGGTGGATGAATTATCCAATCTCAAACGACAACTAGAACGAAGAATTGAGTTCTATCAAATATTTATTCCCCTCGTTGGCATCTAGAACCGAACTCATTGAAAAATTCGGACTAACTTGATAGCGAAACTCGATAGATTCACGTGTGCTACCAAGAAATCTTCGTTCATAACCGAGATAGAGATTTTTAAACAAATTCTTCCCGAGCGTAATACCTAGCTCTCCTTTAACTAGATCTGGTTGGATTTTAACCAAATCAAGGGCGAGAGACTTCTGGATCGCCTTTTCAATTCCGCTAAGTAATAATCCTGCTTGTCCAGACATTAACCGCAAAATTTCATCGTAACTTAATCCTTGGTTGCCAACACGTTGCAATGTACGTGGCCAATTCAAACTAGAAAAGATTTCATTTTCAGGTAAATACGGATCAGAACTAAGAGCGAATTTAAGATCATCCGCTTGACCAGAAACCAAGAGAAAGATAGTTAGATCATCCGCGTATGCTCGCCCATTTACCTCAATAAAGGGCAAACGGTACCATTCGCTAAACTCTACTCTTCCATCCTGAAGCTGAAATTCTGTTCCGAAGTAATTTATAGTTCCGCTAACTGCCTGGATACCACCCTGAATCTTCGGTTTAATTGTTTTGCCCGTTAACTTTATCTGACCTTCGGTTTGTACATCCACCCCAAATCCACCGATCTCTAAGTTAGATGAACTTATGCTTAAATCAATATTCGGATCAAAAAATGACTGATATAACCTTCCACCGCCGTTTAACGCCCCTAATGTGGCTAACGATGATAAAGAAGTAATTGAAGCAAGCGATAATCTACCTTTTTCTAGTTTTAGATCCCCACTTATTAAAGGAGTGAAAATATTACCGTTCACCTTTAAATTTCCCAAGATTGAACCGCTTATTGGCCCTTCGACTAATTGTGCTTCTTGGACTGTAACGTTTAAATCTACATTTTGAGTAAAGAGTGCAACACCACCGTCGACTCTTATTTCACCAGAGGAAAACGGTGCTTCAAAGACAACATTTGCTGAATCGTTGAAAAAGTCGATTCTAAGTGAACCATCCTTTATACCACCGACCAAAGGTAGCTCTAAAGCAATATCCCTCACCGCCAGGTTTCCTAAAACATCAAACTCTCCCAATTGCCCTTTAACCATCAGCACGCTCGGATCAATCGTACCGATTTTGCCGATCGTGCTCTCAGGAATATCGATATTAAGATCCATATTTATTCTTTTCCATTCAGAAAAGGTAGTAGGCGTAAATGGACCTAGATTCCCATCAATGAACAGTTCCCCAACTCCAGCATTTATATGAAGTGGCTTTAAGTGTAACCGCCCATCCTCCATATCCAGAGTGAGATCAACCTGATCGACCAAATAATCTCGCCATTTTAGGCCCAAAACAGTTATTCGTCCGTTACCTTTGATTGTTGTTGGTGAGATAGCAAATTGCGAAGTCAAATCGATCGTTCCATAGAAAGGTTCGATTTCTAGGTAAGTACTTACTATTTCTAGAGGGAACTTGGTGGTTTCAACAAATAGATCTACTTCACCCTCCGCAACACTACCCATGGCCAAGAGCATTCCATCGTCATTCTCTAATCTAAGACGGTTGATAACAACACCTTGAGTTACCAGTTCTAAGTCTAACGAACCTGAAATAGAGTAGTCGCCAACAGACCCATCCAAAAGATCGATTAACAAGCGTCCTTGGGGATCAGATATAGTTCCTCCAAGATAAATATAACCATCGATTTCGCCATCAAAATTATCATTGATGTGTAACCCGACCAAAGGAAAAATATCTTGCAAATATCCCTGGATAAGTTTGGCGTGAAGGTTAAGCTTGGTATCCCTAAGGGAAATCTCTCCAAGCACCTGGTAATGACTATTGTGGCTTACAAACTCCATCCAATCAATATTCAAAGATGAGCGGTCAAGCTCGATGTTTCCAAGCACATTGGTAAATTGATATCGGTCGATGTTTAGATCACCTATTTCCACTAAACCCTTTAGAGTTGGATCTTTTCCACTAAAGCTGCCTTCAAAATTTAGAGTACCAAGCAATCCTGGAGCAAATGGCAGAAGCGATAGATCAAATTCCTGCAATTTGATCATTCCTTCACCATACCAATCATTTAGCATCCACTGTCCAGAAGTTGTAAACGCTCCATCGTTGATGTATCCAGTCAAATCAAATTCCAGAGCATTGTTTAGCTTAAAATACTCAAAATTTCCAGTAACTCCCCCTTTTAAATAAGGAGAGGAGAAGTGAAGATCGATTCCGCGCTCGTTCATCCAACCATTAGCTGATTGAATCCCCTCGTTAGCCAACCCATCCCCATTAATTACTAACATTTCACCATCCCAGTTACCGCGAAGACGAATATTAGTTAATTCGTCCTCTGCTATAGGGATTATTGGGATCGAGATAACGAAATTTGCTTCAACATCCTTAGGATTAAAAGAGGTCGCACTTAAATCAAATGTTATGTCGGCAAGTTCTGCCAAAGAAAATTTTCCATATGAAACGGTGAGATCATTTAACGCAAACTGTCCATCTTTAAATTCAACCACGGAATCAAAGGTAAGTAAAACATCGTTAACTTTCCAGTCTTGATGGCGGATTGTAGAATCAAGCAATGACCCATCAAGCACGAAGATATTTGAATGATCGTGGTATTCCCATGAGATCTGGGAGGTAAGTTCAACTAATAAGTTTTCTTTTCTCAGTTCTAAGATGCCGTCGATTACTGTTAGATCAACAGCTGCCACACGTTTCAAAAACTCTAATTGACGTACATCAAATGGTTCATCACCTAAAAGAGCGAGTCTTGGTTCATTAAGCGTAACACTGATTTTTCCGAAGCCAAACGATACCATTATATCACTTTCGAAGCTAAAACTTAAAGCTTGGGCATCCACTCCGTGAAATACCAGACCTTTTCCAGGGATCCAGGAAAAAGCATCCATCTTAATCGAAACTTGCTCGTTAGATAGAAGCCTACTCAATAATCTTGGTGAAATTATAAAAAACATAGAAAATAAAAAAATGCCGAGGAAAAGGATAGTAAAGAACTTCCTTTTCGCAACGAATTTACCAATAGACATGGACTCACCTAACTAATTGTATTCCTTCATCCAGGTAATTTCGTTTTTAACTCGGCCGTTCCTGCATCTAGCCAGCTAGAGGAGGATTGAAATATTTGTTAGTAGGTTATGATCTCTAAATCAAAAGTCGCCAAACCTTCGATTACATAAGGTGTTCTCTTCCGTACGCGGATATAATTTGTGTCATCGCTTTCCCATGTATTACCTCTCTCTGATTGTTCCTCTTCCACAGCAAGCATGGAAAACTGTTGTTCTTCTATTTCGGGGGTTTCTGGAATGGTATTATGATCGAGTTCCATTTCCATCACGCCATTTTCTGTCTCTGCAAAGTAACCATCGTAATCATCGAAAAATGGGTAAAATTCAGCTACCAACTCGTTATAGCGTTCTCCGTTCATATATTCCTCTAGTAGTTTATCTAAGTTCTCGGCAGAACTCGGTGCTTCCCACACAATTTCTTCTTCACTCGACAGAAATTCCAATGAAGTGTGTACGCTAGGTTTTGAATAATAATAGCCATACCCACCACCGCGAACAGTAACAGTTAACATACCTGGTGCAGTCTCGGGAGGTATCATTATTTGTAGCCTTAATGTTTCCACTTCTTGGCGATGTGGCCTTATAGTTACTTCTACATCCACGACATCACCTGGTGCCACTTGGTATTTTTGTGGGATAGCGCGCTCAACTACCGCAGTTCTTCGTTCATTTTCAACGCTAACAATAATATTAATTTGGGTTAAATCCACTTCTTGAAAACGATTGGTTAACAAAAGATCTAGTCCTTGTTCGAGATCAAGCAACGCCCAAACAGCAATATCTGATTCACTAAAGAACATATTATCCCGAATAATGGTGTTGGACAAATTGCTTGCTACAAACTCAACAGTTACTTCCGCTGTACCGCGTCCAATTCGATCAAGTGTTGCATCTATGCCTTGAAAGGCACTACTGATCGCTAACGCATGAATATATGCCTCATCCTTCACCGCTTCAACTTTGTATTCAAGCACCAGTTCTCGATCTTTATCCTCTACCGAAATAAAAATCGGAACATAGCTAGGACCATTATTTAATTTTCCTGCAACACCAGCTGCTCGATCTTGATATAACGTTCCGATATTTGGCCCTGAAGAAGCAACCTTGATCGGAAACTCTACATGTGCCAGTGTATAATGAACCACTGCTGGGGTAACAAAGAACTCAACATCTCCTCGATGGGTGAATGGATGGCCAAAACCAACGAACTCATTATCCTTTATATACGTGATCGTTCCAAAAGCAGTTGCCTGAAAATCGCCACGTAAAAGCTGTACCCCAAAAGCACTTCCTGGTTCTAACTCAATACCTTCGTCTAAAAAACTAGTGCTGCTTCCAGTCAACCCTTGGATCAAACGAAAATCATATTGGGATAATTCTTTTTCTAAATACTTAAAAGATCTTCCAGAGATTCCACCGATCATTAATGGTGTATTTAGCGGTATAAAAGAATCTTCACTTGGAATATTCTCTTTTTCTAAAGGAATAAAGTGTTCACTACTCCGAGTTTCGATTTGCCATTCCTGCTCAATAGGTTCTGGATCTTTTTCAAGAACATCCAAAAGCTTCAACATCTCTTCAGCAGGTGTAACCAAACCAATTCGGTGATCTGTATAACTATAGCCGTAACCTATCGCCCCAAGCAGTTTTCCATCGATGTATACTGGACTTCCACTCATTCCGCTGGCAATGCCACCAGATTTATCGATTGGATCACCACTTACACGAACCATTATCAGATTTGGTGTGGGCGGGCTTTGAGGGATCACTCCGATCACTTCCACTACAAATTCCTCAACTGTCGTTCCTTGCACAACAGTTTTCCCAACACCAATTAACCCAGGTTTGACCTCGCTTAATGGAAATATCTCTATTGCCTGAGCTGAAACCGAGAGAAAGGTTAGACAAAAAAGGATTACCAGGCATTTGACTTTTTTCATTATTACACTCCTTATCGTCTGGTCTCAGGGGTGGTTACGATAATAGCATTACTAACTGATCTTTCGATCCCATCCGAAGGTATATTCAGCACCATATCCCTAATAACCATTGTTGTTGATCCGCCTCCATCCAAGTTCATAGCGTCAACTGCGCCTAGTTCGATCATCAGCTCAGCTAATTCTTCAAGCGTCATTCCTACACTGATACCTGGATTTCTTCCATTCACGGTAACTAATAATAAACTGCCATCGGCCCGTATTCCTAAAGCAGTTCGGGGAGCCCGACTATTTAGGATATCATTTTGAAAACGTTCCTCCACGCCAGTTATATGTACCTTTCCATCCTTAACTAAGCGTGGACCTCCCCCGATTATTTCAGTGACTCCTAAACTAAACCAATCTGGAACTAATTCAAAGTCTAGTTGAACCTGATCGCCTACCTGAAGTTGCATTAGAAGATCTCGCGCTTTTCCATGTCCCGAAAGCACTATTCCGTTTTCAGGAATAGCGGATCCACCTTGTTCGATCTGTGTTACCACACCATCGATCAGTACTATCTCTATTCCATAGATATTTGTTCGAGTACTTGATCCATAAGCGGGAGTATAAATGATCAATTCATCCTGTAAGCGTGGGCGATTAAGTCCTGAAATTGCTATTGATTCACCGTTGGAAACACGAACTGTTCCATTAAGAGTAACAGAATCGATAATTGCGAAGTTCTTTCCTAGACCAAGGGCTGTTCGATTCGCATAAGACTCACTAATAAATTCTCCATTGATCGCCAGAAGACCTAGTGGCCTTCCGTCTGAAGCAAAAAAAGCTCCATTAACCGCTGCCAAAGCATTGCTTCTTTTTGCCATATTACTAACTCGTTCGCTACCCGTTACCCGATCTTGTGCTAGCACCATCTTCACTTCGATCTCAGGATCAACGATATCGATCCACAAGTAGTTAATGATCAAGGGCCCAGCAGCAATCGCTCTACGCTGGTGTCCATATTTCACTCCATAAGATATTGAGCGAAGGTTCTCACGCATGAAAATTTTATCCACTTCCACAATTAATTGGCCGTCTTGCAGATACGCCTTTGGTGCTGGAAGTTCATAGTTAAAGTCAAGCACAATCCTAGTAGTTGCTCCACCATCGATTCGCGAAGTTCGAATTGCACTAAGGGCAACATCCTTGGTCGAGATCACTGCTGGAACATTAGGAAGAGAATAGGAAAGATCAATAATAACCTTCATCGGATTGGTAGTATGCCTAACTTTATATGCTGGTTCACTTGATTCTAGGCCTTCTGGATAAGAAAGCTTTAACACTACCTTGCTAGGTGAAATCTCATAGTTCAAAGATTTTTCACTAGCCGTACCTGTTTTTGGAACAATAATCATTAAGAGTAAAAAACTGATCACAAGCGTCTTTACTCTTAACAGTGCGCCCATTTTTGTCATATCTTTCTCCTCCTAACTCAACAGTATTTCGAGAAATTGGCATAATGTCCTGCAAAAAATCCGCTCTTAAAGAGCGGATCATTTCACGTAATCTTTCATTTGTTCGTAAATCAGTTTTGCTAATCCTAGGCTATCGATTTTAGACATTTCTAAGGACATTTCTTGATCAAGCATGGATTCAAAAAGTTTTTCAGCCTTACGATCACCAAACAATTTTGAATCAGGAACGCTTTTGCGCATCTCGCTTAAGAGTTGTTGCAAAAACAATGCTTCAAATTCCTGAGACGCCTTTTTTAATTGTTCCAAGGACTTCGCCTTTTCCGATGCCTGATTGGCTCGATCGAGCATCGGCATATTTGGATCCCAAGCAACTCTCAATTTCTCCACCGTCCCTTATTAAAGGATGATTAACTCCCCGTAAAGCGCTCCTGCTGCATCGATCGCCTGCAAGATAGCGATTACGTCACGAGAGGAAGCACCGATAGCGTTCAAAGCATCGACCAAGTCTTGAACACTACTTGTACCTTCGATTACCACGAAATTATTCTGTTCTTCGTAAACACCGATCGAATATTCTTCAACAACTACCGTTTCTCCTCCAGAAAATCCTTGGGGTTGTGAAACATAAGTTTTCGGTTGAACAGTAACGCTGAGATTACCGTGAGATACCGCAACTGTCGAAATGCGGACCGCAGAATCCATCACAATGGTGCCTGTGCGTTCGTTAACGGTTATTCGACCCTTAACATCTGGTTGGATCGGTAATTCTTCAACTTGAGCCACAAACCCTACAAAGTTGTTCTGATATTCAAATGGTATATTTACCATTACGCTAGCATTATCTTGTGCCCAAGCGGTGTCCTCACCAAAGACTTGATTGATTATTGATACTAAACGCGAAGCAGTTGTAAAATCAGGTTCATTGAGAATGAGATTTAGAGATTCCATATTAGAAAAATCGCTGACGATGTCTCGCTCGATAATCGCCCCGTTAGGAATCATTCCTACTGTAGAATGATTGCGTTGAGCTGAACTACCGCCACCACTCGCGTTAAACCCACCGACCGAAACAGCACCCTGAGCAGCCGCGTAGATTTCTCCATTTGCTGCTTGTAACGGGGTTTGTAATAAGTAACCTCCCTGCAGACTACGGGCATCACCGATCGAAGAAACTGTTACTGTAATCCGATCGCCACTTCTAACACCTGAGTGAACATCCGCAGTAACCATAACCGCAGCCACGTTACGCATTCTTAAATCGCCTACTTCAACGGAAATACCAAACTGTTCGAGCATGTTGGCGACCATTTGAATATTCGCCCGGGCGCCAGCACTGTCGCCAGTGCCTTCTAATCCGATTACCAAACCTAAACCAAAGAGCTGGTTATCCCTAACTCCATTAATCCGCGCTACGTCCTTAACTCTAACTGTCGGCGTATTAATATGCACTCGTTCAACAATCACTTGCGCCAGGGCAAGTGAATTCACTACTAATAGTAGAGATAATGCGAGGACAAAAACGCGTGATACTTTTTTCATAGGAAATCCTCCTAAAACAACCAATTCAAAATCCTAGTAATTATCCCAGGTTGTTGCTTTTCAGCTATTACTCCAGTTCCAACGAAATCAATTTCAGCATCGGCTACTAATGACGATACAATCGTATTATCAGGTCCGATATCTTTACTACGAATTATTCCTGAAATAACAATTTCTTGTTCTTCACCATTAACTTGAATCTTTTGTCTTCCTTCTATTTTTAAATTCCCATTAGGATATACTTCAACCACTTTAGTAGTCATCTTAGCAGTAATGCTTCCTTGGCGAGCAACGGAACCTTTAGCCGAAAATTCATCGCCACCCCCGAAACCGATAAGAGGAATAAAATCTGCTAGTACTCCCGTTCCTGGTCCAATGTTAAAGGAGGAACCTGAGTCTGTCGAAGAGCCTACCGATTGAGTTGCTTGCGCCTTTTCCACAATCAATACTGTGACTAAATCGCCTACTTGCCTAGCCTTTTGATCGGAAAACATCGATTTCCCATTGGTCTCGAAAAGCGATATCGCTAGAACACTTACACTAAACTGGGATACCAATAGTAACGAAATAGTAACTATTCCAAGCCATCGAATTAATTTTCTCATGGCCTAATCATCTCCCCTCACACTGACACGGACTGTTTCAGAGTCAATAACCTCGGCATAGATTATGTTGCCCGAGGAGCTATTCTCAACAGGTATCATTTCACCCTTGCCACCATTGGCTCTAGCTATTCCAGCAGTTCGAACACTAATTCCGCCGACTTCAGCGATAATCGTTACTCTCGCTCCCCGCATCACCACGGGAGGGATTTCTACCATCAAATCATTCAAGGCAGTTCCCGAAAGAATAGTTTGTCTTGCTTGTTTACCTAGAAAATCCTCTAAACGCATATCCGTGCTAACGCCACGCACATCGCGATACTCTAAAACAATATTATCCTGCGTGAGTAACTCACCACGAGCGATATTGCTAATGGCTACAACCACAGCTACAGTGGTTTGCTTTGAATTACTCGGAGTAGTTGGTACCGATTCTTTCATCGTTATCGTTGGCGTAGTCCATTCATTAGATTCCGAACTATACACAAGCTGAATTTCTTTTGCTCCGACGAATTCCACCAATGCAGGGTCAATTTTCGCTAATCGGAGCCTAACTTCTATTTGACCCACCGTAACCTTTCGAGGAAAGCTAGCAGCAGCAGTACTGAGCACAACCACTTCCTCAAGTCTACTTACTAATTCGTTTTCCTCTGGTGACTGATCAAAATCCCCAATATCTTTAAGCAAAACCGTGGTATTAGACACTACCACTTGCTCTGGTAGCTCGATCCTAATCCTTTTGGCAAAACCACTCTCCGCTGGAAAGAGAATTATAAGGAAAACAAGAACGGTAGCAAGGAGCAGTTTCCTTAGGAAAAGTCTCAACATCCTAATCACTACCTTCTCAGATTATTTGCGGTTTGAAGCATGTCATCTGAGGCTTGAATTGCTTTAGAGTTGGTTTCATAGGCACGCTGAGCAACTATCATATTCACCATTTCTTCTACAACTTGCACATTAGACATCTCAAGATATCCTTGTGCTAATTCTCCGAACCCGTTCAAGCCAGGAGTACCCGCTATTGGTTCTCCGCTAGCTGCTGTGGCAGCATAAAGATTGCGGCCAACACTTTTAAGACCAGCTGAGTTGACAAATCTTACTAATTCAATTTCCCCTGCTGGTACTGGTTCATCACTTCCAGCGATCATTTGAGTTACAGTTCCATCAGAACCAATACTGATACTGACGGCATCAAGACTGATCATAACTTCTGGATAGAGCGGAAAACCTTCAGAAGTAACTAATCTTCCGTAGCCATCTACTTTAAAAGCACCATCTCTTGTATAGCCAATCGTGCCATCTGGCATCAGTACTTGGAAGAAACCATCTCCCTCGATTACAACGTCGAAAGGATTATCAGTTTGTTGAAAGGTTCCTTGGGAAAAAATCCTTTGAGTAGCAACAGGACGCACTCCATGACCGATCTGAATTCCAGTTGGCACTTGAGCTCCAGAGGTCACAGGGGTACCTGCATACTTGAGGGTTTGGTACAACAAATCTTGGAAATCAACCCTACTTCTTTTAAATCCTGTGGTATTAACGTTGGCAAGGTTATTAGAAATAGTGTCGATCTTAAATTGCTGCGCAACCATACCAGATGCAGCAGTCCATAATGAACGCATCATAAAAAAGCCCTCCTTGAATATAAGGGGACCTTGAATATTGGTTAGGCTGTATCCATCGTTCAACAGCCCCAAGCTTCTGTTTCCAGTCCAGCTTTTTTTACCAAGTATCCCCTTTATTTATTGTATTTTCATATTTTTTATCCCGCGATTTCATTTACTGCTTTTCCTAAGGTTTCATCATAAGCTTGAATAACCTTTTGATTTGCTTCATAGCTACGTTGAATCGTTATCATGTTGACCATCTCATTAATTATGTTCACATTAGAATATTCTAAAGCGCCTTGTACTACCGTGGTGTTATAACGAAATGGAGCTCCTGCCTCAGGTGTTGCTTCATATTGTGAACTTCCTTGGCGGATAAGTCCAGCACGATTAGGAAATTCAACTATCAGGAGACGGTCTCTAAATTCTCCATCAACGTGAACATTTCCGAGTGAATCGATGGTGACTTCACCTTGTCCAATAAAAATCGGACCTGACTCACCAAGAACGCGTTGGCCATTTTGATTCACCAACCATCCAGCTTGGCTTAAGGTAAATCCCCCATCCCGTGTATATCTATTTCCAGTTGGCCCTGCCACCACAAAGAATCCTGCACCCATTAATGCTACATCAAGTGGATTACTAGTAGTATGAAGCCTACCTTGTTGAAATGATGAACCGCTTCTCTCTACTACCGCACCAGTACCAAGAGTACCTATTTTGGTTTTGTCTTGATTATGTATTCTTGAAAGCAGCATCTCGGGGAATGCTTTGATCTGGGCGGTTTGTCTATGGTAGCCAACTGTTTCAACATTTGCTAAGTTGTTGCTCACCAGTTCCGATCTAATTTCTTGAACTAACATTCCAGAAGTTGCTGTGTATAGTCCTCTTAACATGTAGAACTTTCACCCCCTCGGCAGTCATGTTCTGTCTATCCCTTGTATCGGAAAGATTTCCCGAAACTTTAGTAAAAAACAAAAAAGGCCTTGCAGCCTATTAAAATTTTCTCGATAAGAGTATCGAGGTGTTTTTTATTTTATTCAGGTTTTTCAATACTTCCTCCGTTCCCCGCGCCACACAAGTTAGCGGATCATTAGGAACCTGAACTGGCACCCCAGTTTCCTCCTCGATCAGCATATCAAAGCCTCGCAATAAAGCTCCGCCACCTGTGAGCATCATACCTTTGCGAATTATATCAGCAGCTAATTCGGGTGGTGTTATTTCTAAAACATCTTTAATTAGCTGAATTATACTCTTAACTGGCTCTTCGAACGCTTTATAAACATCCAAAGCGCTGATCTCGATATTAGATGGTAGTCCACTCACTAAATCTAGACCACGGACTGTCATTCTCATTGTTGGTTTTGGGTATACAGTTCCGATTTCTATTTTAATCTCTTCGGCAGTGCTTTCTCCAATAGCAATGTTATAGGTTCGTTTTATATAACGAATGATAGCTTCTTCAAAATGATAGCCACCGATCCGAATCGATTCGCTTACCACTTCACCGTTTAAGGAAATAACTGCTACGTCGGTTGTTCCACCACCGATATCGATCACCATATTCCCCGAAGGGGCGGAAATATCTAAACCGCAGCCTATCGCCGCAGCCATTGGCTCTGAAATTAGATAAACTTCCTTGGCTGCTGCTTGGGCAACCGCTTCCAGTACAGCTCGCTTCTCTACATCAGTGCCACCAGAGGGAACACAGACAACAACTCTAGGTTTACTAAATAAGGGTTTACCACATACTTTGTGAATAGAATACTTTAGAATACTCGCGGTTATCTCATAATCAGCAATAACTCCATCTTTCAGTGGCCTAATAGCCTTAATATTGCCTGGCGTACGCCCGATCATTTTGCGAGCTTCTTCCCCGATCGCTACTATCTTGCTGGTATCAAGATTCATCGCTATCACAGATGGTTCGCAAATAACTAGACCTTTCCCTTTAACACAAACTAAAATATTAGCGGTTCCTAGATCAATGCCGATATCTGTTCCAAACATACTAGAACTTGCCCCTTCCGTGGTTAATATTACCACTATTCGACATTATTCTAGGCATATCCTTTTATGAAACTTTTCTTGCTCTACTGTATTTTTTCTTCGTTGCCTCGCCACCACGAATGTGTCTTTCGGATTTATTTTGAGCCAGTACCTTCCTGACTTTGATCGCTAATTCTTTATTCACACGCGGTAAACGCTCAGTTACATCTTTGTGAATAGTACTTTTACTAACACCAAAGACTGATGCGGCTTGTCGGACTGTAGCTTTTGTTTTGATGATATATAAACTAACATCCACCACGCGCTTGCGGATATAGTCTCTCATACTCGCTCCCCCTAGTTTTTTTGTACATTTATATGCTAGGAAGTAGCGAATATGTCAGAACAAGCATAAATTTGGCGCTAGTTAGTTCATATACCTGGTTGGATCAACTGGTGTATTTTCGTGATGCAGGGCAAAGAAAAACTTTGAGTTTGAACCCACCTTAGCGATTACTTGATTTTGGTTTACTTTATCTCCAACATTCACATTAACATTTTCAACGGCGCGATAAACGGTATCCCATCCGCTTCCATGTTCGATCACTAGTTCAATTCCATCTGAAGTGGTTTCCAGCGACTTAACCCTTCCTGGAAGCACAGTTCTAACATCTTTGTTAGAGTCGGCAAATAGTTCTATTCCACCATGGAAACGCCAATCATTGAACACTGGGTGCCTTTGCCAACCGAAGACTGTCACAATTTCTGCATTTGCAGGCCACAAGATTTTCTCAAAAGAAATTGATAATACCTCTTCCACTTCAGGTTCAGTGACTTCATTCTCTAAATAATCGTTGCGATGAACGGTTGGATTAGGTCTCTCAGGTTCAGGTGGAGTAACTTTCGTTGAAAGAACTGAACGTTCAACAATCCATGAGTATTCGGTATCTAATAGTCTTTGTAGTTCGTTACGGACTACCTCCGCTATTTCTAGTGAAAGATCTACTTTTGTTTCAGGTTGTTCGGTCTCAACTACAGGACTCGAATTTCGTCCGATCCAGTGACCTACGATTAATAAGGCCCCCATAAGGAGAATAATTAAGAAACTGCGGAGTTGGAATTGGCTTTGAAATCTCCGCCCAAAAGCCTTTATTCTATCTTGGAAGCGTTTAAAGATATCATTAGCAAACATACCATCACCATCCTTAGCAATAGTATGTTCCCAAGTTTTCCAATCTATTCAAAGTTTTTCCTGAAAAGAAAAAGCAGCCTTGATTCAAGCATTAAACACACTTGAAACAAGACCGCTAATAATCATTTTGTATTATTCTAATCTTCCTTAGCTGCTTCCAAACGGGTTAGTGCTTTTTGCAATGCAATTCTGGCACGAGAAAAATCCCATTCCGCTTCCTTTTCGGCGAGACGCCTTTCCGCCCGCTCTTTAGCGGATTGAGCCCGCAAAACATCTATTTCCGAACCTAGCTCCGCAACATCTGCCATCACGGTCAACTTATTATTATACATTTCCATAAATCCGCCGCCGATAGCGATTTTCTTTTTTTGACCACTTTTCTCCCCGTAGCGCACCACTCCGATCTCCAGACCTGCTACTATCGGTGCGTGGTTCGCCAAGATACCTAATTGACCATCCTGAGTAGGCAAGGAAACTGATTCCACTTCTGTCTGCAGAACTATTCGCTCAGGAGTTAAAACTTCGAATTGGAATTTACTCATACTATGCACTCTCCCGAGCCATCTTTTGGGCTTTTTCAACCGCCTCGTCGATGGTGCCTACCATGAAGAACGCACCTTCTGGTAAATCATCATGTTTACCCTCAATAATTTCTTTAAATCCTCTAACAGTTTCTTTCACTGGAACATAGGCTCCAGGAATATTGGTGAAGGTTTCTGCTACAAAGAATGGTTGTGATAAGAAGCGTTCAATTTTTCTCGCTCTGGCAACGGTAAGCTTATCGTCTTCCGACAACTCATCCATACCAAGAATTGCGATAATGTCTTGAAGCTCTTTATAGCGTTGTAAAATTTGTTGAACTCCGCGAGCAACTTCATAATGCTCCTTGCCGACGATCTCTGGTGTTAGGATCCTTGATGTCGATGTAAGTGGATCTACGGCTGGATAAATTCCTTTTTCAGAAATTCTTCGTTCAAGGTTGGTGGTTGCATCTAAGTGTGCGAAAGTTGTTGCTGGTGCAGGGTCAGTATAGTCGTCCGCTGGAACGTAGATCGCCTGGATGGACGTAATCGATCCCCGCTTAGTAGTGGTAATACGCTCTTGCAACTGTCCCATCTCCGTAGCTAGTGTTGGTTGATAACCAACCGCTGAAGGCATTCTTCCAAGCAGAGCAGAAACTTCTGAACCAGCTTGCGTGAAACGGAAAATATTATCGATAAATAACAAAACGTCTTGACCCTCGGTGTCGCGGAAATCCTCAGCGATCGTTAGTGCTGTTAAACCAACACGAAGACGAGCACCTGGAGGCTCATTCATCTGACCAAAGACCATCGCAGTTTTATCAATAACACCTGACTGGATCATTTCGTTATACAGTTCATTACCTTCACGAGTACGCTCACCTACTCCAGCAAACACCGAGTAGCCGCCGTGCTCCTGAGCAATATTTCTAATCAATTCCATAATAAGGACGGTTTTGCCAACACCAGCTCCACCAAAGAGTCCGATCTTTCCACCGCGAGCATACGGTGCAAGCAAGTCTACTACTTTGATACCTGTTTCGAGCATTGTGGTAGCAGGTTCTACCTCATCTACCTTTGGTGCTGGTCGATGGATTGGCAAACGTTCTCTTCCTTGAACTGGCTCCTTACCATCGATCGGTTCTCCGAGGATATTAAATAAACGTCCAAGAACCTCTCTGCCAACGGGCACGGTAATTGGTCCACCCGTGTCGACAGCTTTCATCCCTCTTTGGAGCCCATCGGTAGAAGCCATCGCAATACAGCGCACTATATTATTTCCTACGTGTTGCGCCACTTCGAGGGTTAAATCTAACTCTCGATCATCTGTGACACTCTGTATCTTGATCGCATTTAAAATATTTGGCAGTTTATCAGTTTCGAACTCAATGTCTACTACAGGTCCAATAACCTCGACTACTTTCCCATAGTTTCCCATACCAAAAGTCCTCCTTAAGATTTCAAAGCTTCGGCGCCACCAACAATTTCAGCTATTTCTGTCGTAATCGAAGCTTGGCGTGCTTTATTATAGCTTAGATTCAATTCCCGAATTAGTTCTCCAGCATTATCCGTTGCATTCTTCATCGCCATCATGCGCGCACCTTGTTCGCTGGCACTTGCTTCAACCATTGCTTGAAACAAAACTGTATCTATGTACAGAGGCACCATCGCCTGGAGAACACTCTGGATCGATGGTTCATAAAAAAATACAGCTTCTAATCCATTAGCTTCTTCCTGAGACTCTTCAAGAGGAAGAATTTGACTAAGCGTAATACGATGAACTGCTGAATTCACAAAACGAGTATACAAGATATCCACTCGGTCAAAGAGATCGTGTAGGTAAAAATCCTGGACTGTTTCCCCGATTTCTTGAGCTTGTCTAAAACCAACACGTTCTCCTATACCAACATACTCTGCCAAAAAAGAGTGGTTTGTTCGCCGATAGTAGTCACGAGCTTTTCGACCGATCAATATTAATTGTGTATCAGGATTGTCACTTAGGTAGTTATCAGCCTCACGGATAATATTCGCATTATACCCGCCCGCAAGGCCGCGATCAGAAGTAATAACTATTAAGCAACGTCGATCTCCTTCTTTTTTTGCTGCTATCGCTGGCAACTCGCTTCCGTCCTTAGCTGCTCTGCTAAGGATGCGGCTGAGTGATGTGCTAAGTCGATCTAGATAAGGCCTACCTTTTAAAACTTGCTCTTGAACCTTGCGTAGTTTGGCGGCAGCGATCATTTCCATTGCTTTAGTGATCTGCTGCGTATTCTCGACCGACTGGATCCTTCGTTTGATATCTCTAACTGATTGAGCCACGGTACGACCTCCTAACTAATAAACGTTTTCTTAAATTCCTCAATGGTTGCCCGTAGCTTATCTATATATTCGTCAGACATCGCCTTAGTTTCAGCTAGCTCGCTGATAATCTCTTCTCTTTCGCGTCTGAGGAAATCTAAAAACTCTCTCTCGAATCTACGTACATTTTCCACTTCAATGTCATCTAAGTATCCATTGATAACTACAAAGAGGCTGATCGCTTGCTCCTCGACAGGCATTGGGGAAAACTGTTCTTGCTTGAGTACTTCGTAAATCCGTTCCCCTCTAGTAAGCTGAGCTTGAGTTGCTTTATCTAAGTCTGAACCAAATTGAGCAAACGCAGCTAACTCTCTATACTGAGATAGATCAAGTCTTAACCTTCCCGCAACTTGTTTCATCGCTCTAATTTGAGCAGCACCTCCAACACGCGATACCGAACGACCCACACTGATCGCTGGACGGATACCTGCGTAAAAGAGGTCTGATTCTAAGAAAATTTGTCCGTCAGTAATCGAAATAATATTTGTTGGAATATATGCTGAAATATCGCCTGCTTGGGTCTCTACTATTGGTAAGGCAGTAATTGAACCACCCCCAAGTTCATCGCTAAGTTTTGCAGCGCGCTCAAGTAAACGTGAGTGTAGGTAGAAAACATCTCCTGGAAACGCTTCCCGACCAGGTGGACGTCTTAATAACAAGGATAACTCTCTATAGGCAATTGCGTGCTTACTTAAATCGTCATAAATGATCAGCACGTGTTTTCCTTGATACATAAATTCTTCCGCCATTGCAACTCCCGCATATGGCGCTATGTATAGCAATGGGGCTGGGTCACTAGCGGTCGCCGAAACCACGATGGAATAATCCATCGCGCCGTGTTTATTAAGGGTATCTACCACGGCAGCTACAGTTGAGGCTTTTTGTCCAATAGCGACGTAAATGCAAATAACATCCTTATCTTTTTGGTTAAGGATGGTGTCGATAGCGATTGCGGTTTTTCCTGTTTGGCGGTCACCAATGATTAACTCACGTTGACCTCTGCCAATTGGAACCATCGAATCGATTGCCTTCAAACCAGTTTGAAGCGGTTCATGCACCGCTTTACGTTCAATAACGCCAGGGGCGCGATTCTCAATCGGACGATATTTGTCCGTGGCGATTGGTCCCTTTCCATCGATCGGTTGACCAACAGGATTAACGACGCGTCCGATCATTGCCTCACCTACTGGAACCTCTACAATTCGCCCAGTACGCTTTACAGGATCGCCTTCTTTAATATGGTCATATGGACCAAGAATTACACAACCGATATTGTCTTTTTCAAGGTTTAAAGCCATACCATACACTTCACCAGGAAACTCTAATAGTTCTCCTGCCATGGCATCTTCTAATCCATATACCCTTGCGATACCATCACCAACAACTAAAACAGAACCGATTTGTTCTACACCAATTGTTGATTCAAACTCTTGTATCTGCCGCCTTAAAATCGCGGTAATCTCGTCTGGTTTAAGTGCCATTTGAGTTCCTCCATTTTCTTCATTTACCAAGATGTCCTTTTCGTTATTTAAAAGTTAATATCCTCTTTTTTCTCCGAGTTTAACAGAAGTTTTATAACTTTCATTCATTATTTCTCCTACCTGAGTTGGTTTTATTAGACCCACTTTGGTTGCCCCGTAAAGAAAAATTATGGCCATTACCCAAGGAATCCAAAAACCTTTTGAATTAAGCTGAACACTTTGTAAAGCCATTGCCGCAGAAACAAAAGTGATCATGTATGCACAGAGGGCTACTTGACGTTGATTAAAGCCAAGTTCAAGTAAGCGGTGATGAAAGTGATGCTTATCCGCCTGATAAAATGGCACATTCCGAATAACTCTCCGCACAATTGCACAGAAAGCATCGGTGATCGGAACAGCTATTACCAAGGCTGCGATGCCAATCCCAACGGTGTTTGTACCTTTTAATACGCCCTCAACAGCAAGACCAGCCAACATAAACCCTAGGAACATCGCTCCAGCATCGCCTAGGTAGATCTTAGCTGGGTTAAAATTATAAGGAATAAATCCAGCAACGCTACCAACAAAAATTAAGATCAAAGTCGCCACTTCGATTCTACCAAAGTCAAAAGCGATGCTAAACAAGGCTACACTAGCAATTATCACAATCCCTGAGGCTAACCCATCTAGTCCATCGATGAAATTAATCACATTGATCACAGAAATAAACCAAAATCCAGTAACTAAAACTGAGAACACTCCCAATTCTATTATTCCACCAAATGGATTAGGCATAAACTCGATTCTTGAACCAAATGCTATATAAAGAGAAACTGCTACTAGTTGTCCAATAAATTTTTGTAATGGTGAAAGTCCTCGATAATCATCTAGTAACCCTACAAAGACTATTACTACACCACCGAGTAGAAAAGGCAAAACTTCAATTTCTGTAAAAAGAAAGACCGTTGCAAAAAAGGCCAAAAAAACCACAATCCCACCGCCAGATGGCATCGGGATCTTATTGAGCCGTCGCGCATTTGGCAGATCGACTAGACCAGTTTTTAAGGCCAGAACTCGGACTATTGGAGTAAGAATTAGTGCAAATAGACAGCTAAAGATAAAGGGTACCAGAAGATCAATAGGAACTCTTCCCATAACTCATTCTCCCAACGAATTGAAATTAACCATCTCAATATTCGCTTGTGCTAACATCTCTTTAGCTAACTCATCTGGATATTCTCCGCGAAACACGATCTTTTTGATTCCAGCGTTGATTAGCATTTTTGAGCACAAGATACATGGATGGAAGGTGCAATACAAAGTACCCCCAGCGGTACTCACACCATGTAGCGCCGCTTGAATAATTGCATTTTGTTCCGCATGGATTCCGCGGCATATTTCATGTCTTTCCCCAGAGGGGATCCCTAGTTTTTGTCTCAGGCATCCCTGATCGATACAATGCGGGATCTCTCGGGGAACTCCATTATATCCTGTCGCAATAATTCTCTTATCGCGTACAATAACCGCACCAACTCTGCGGCGCAAACAAGTTGAGCGGGTACTTACTAATTCAGCTATTTCCATAAAATACTTGTCCCATGAAGGGCGCGAATATAACTCCATCTACCTGGTTACCACCCTAAAATTTAATCACATATAAGAATCATTCGTTTCAATTCATAAAAAAACTACTGTCGTTGAGTTTCGGCAGCTTATTTTGTACCAAAGAGACGATCGCCAGCATCTCCCAATCCAGGAACAATATATCCCTTTTCATCGAGTTTTTCGTCGATTGCTGCTACAAAAATATCAACATCTGGATGAGCCTTTTCAATAACTGCGATTCCTTCTGGAGCAGCTAATAAGCACATAAGTTTAATGCTTGTCCCACCGCGTTCTTTAATAAAAGCGATAGCAGCAGCAGCGGAACCTCCAGTTGCTAACATCGGATCAACCACGATTAGATCCCTTTCTTTGATATCATCTGGAAGTTTACAATAATACTCCACAGGTTGGAGGCTGGCAGGATCGCGATATACCCCAATATGACCAACACGTGCAGTCGGGATCAGACGTAAAATACCATCAACCATGCCCAATCCTGCGCGTAAAACTGGGATTACTCCGACTTTCTTACCAGCCATGGTATATCCCTTTGTCTTACACATTGGAGTTTCTACTTCAACTTCTTCCAAGCAAATATCTCGAGTAACTTCATAAGCCATCAACAACGAAACTTCTTCTACTAATTCACGAAAATCCTTGGCTCCTGTGTTTTTGTCACGAATAATAGTGAGTTTGTGCTGGATCAATGGATGTTCGATTAAGTGGACCTTTCCCAAAATATCTCATCTCCTATACAATTTCTAAATTTTATCTATTCGAATCTGATGCCTACCGCCTTCAAATTCTTCGGTTAACCAAGTCTCTACAATCAAAGATGCTAAGCCAGGACCAATCACTCGCTCTCCTAGGCATAAAATATTGCTGTCGTTATGCCTTCTAGTCATCTGAGCGGAGTACACATCATGACAGAGCGCAGCTCTGATTCCAGGGGTCTTGTTTGCGGCAATTGACATCCCGATACCTGTTCCACAAATCAGAATTCCCCTAGTAAACTCGCCTTTGGCAACTTTTTTTGCAACTACTTTAGCGATATCAGGATAGTCACAAGATTCCTCAGTATATGTGCCAAAATCTTCTATATTATAACCTTTTTGCTTTAGCTCCTCAATCAAGGCATTCTTGAGTAAAAAACCTCCGTGATCCGAGCCAATTGCTATCTTCATTGCTCCACCTCCAAGACATTGTCTAATAAAGCTACTAGTGCATCTTCTATTTCTTTCGCTGTTTTTCGATAGACTTCAACCGACTGTCCAAAGGGATCATTAACATCTACATCTATGGAAGGATTCTTTTCTACTTCTCCCTTTTCCTGCCCTAGTTTATCATTATTTCGGTTTGCGTAGGCTAACTCCTTAAGTACGTAAGTCTTGGCTTCTGCCTCGGGGAATCGTGCTAAAATCTGCCTCCGATGATTCTTAGTCATCGCTAAAATTACATCAGCATTTTGAATTATTTCAGGATTTAGTGGACGTGAACGATGCTCAGTTAAATCTATTCCATAGTCCTGCATCGCTTCAATCGCCTGTTGGGTAGCTGAATCCCCAGGCATAGCAGCTGTCCCCGCTGAAATTATTTCTAAATTCAAACCGCGCTCTTCAGCCAGTTTTTTTAAAATACCATGGGCCATCGCACTTCTACATGTGTTTCCAGTACAAACTAGCAAGATCTGGCGCATAATTAAACCTCCTAAATCGTTTTTCTAGAAAGTTTTCCAAAGAAAAAAGACCGCTAAATACATTAATAGTACGCCTCCAGCTAATTGCGCTTTGTAACCAACAAATCGGTAGATTTGTTGTCCCATTGAAAGGCCAACAAAAGCCATCAGCCAAATAACAAACCCAGCAACACTGCTGACAAGAACAATATTGAGGTCATTAAGTATCCCGATCCCAAATCCTGCAGTTAGAGCATCCACACTCACGCTAAAGGCAAGAAGAAATAAGCCAAATCTACCTGAATAAGTTACTACTCGCCCCTCTTCTTTAAAGAAATAACCTTTAATCATATTAATTCCCAAACAAACTAAAATCGCTGCACCGAGAAAAGTCATAATTTTTTCAGCTACTGATTGGACCACTTCTATCTGTAAACCAGCCAATTTTGGAAAACAATTAACAATAAAAAGCAAGATTTCAGATGAATAAACTCCACCTACTAATAAAACAACCTGCATTAAAGAAAAGAGCAAACTTAGTTTAATTATCCGTCGCCAACCGATCTTGTTTAGCCCAATACTTAACGAAATGGAAAACGAATCTGCTCCTAATGCTAGCCCCAGTGAAATCGCTTGAAAAAAACCCAAAAGACACACTCCCTTAGCTCTCTGACCGTAGTACTTTTCCAGCAGCTCTTCGTAGACGATTCATAATCGCCATTCCGAGATTCTCTTCTGGAAAGCCTTCAACAAAAACTAATTCAAGCCCGCGTGCATCAACTTCTCTTAAAAGATGGTAGATGTTTTCTGCAACCGTGGGCAAATCATACTTTGAGCCCATTTCTAAGAGAGTCGTGCCTGGACAATGTTCTCGATAAATCTTTATATGTTCACTAACCGCCATTATGCCAACTGATTTATTTGGATGTAATTTTACCTGTTGAACTATTGTACTTACTTTATCCTCGCCCATCACCAACACCAAATCAGCATCAGGAGAATAATGCTTGTACTTCATACCTGGCGACCGTGGTTTATCGACGTGGTGATAAACGCCGCGATCAATTTCGATCTGACAATAATTTTTTAGTTGTTCAAAAGTTACTCCTCCAGGTCGCAAAAGCCTGAAAGGTGAAATTGTGCAATCGATAACGGTTGATTCTACCCCACTCTGGGTTGCTCCACCATCAACAATTGCGGGGATTCGACCATTTAGATCCGAAAAGACATGTTCTGCTCGCGTCGGACTCGGTTTGCCCGAAATATTGGCACTTGGGGCAGCAAGTGGAACTCCACTTTTTAAAAGTTGAAGAGCTACAGGATGATCAGGCATCCTAACTGCTACAGTACTTAATCCTGCAGTGACGATATCAGGTACGGATAGTTTCTTCTTTAACACCAAAGTAAGTGGACCTGGCCAAAACTTTTCTATCAAGACCTGTGCTTCCGCTGGAACTTCAACAACCAAATCATTTATCTGTTTCCTATCGGCAATATGAACAATCAATGGATTATCGGCTGGTCGTCCTTTAGCCAGAAATATTTTTTTGACAGCTTCTTGATTCAGAGCATCCGCCCCTAAGCCGTATAC
Source organism: Bacillota bacterium (assembly GCA_012728115.1). Taxonomy (GTDB): domain Bacteria; phylum Bacillota; class Limnochordia; order Darwinibacteriales; family JAAYFS01; genus JAAYFS01. Next base: position 45,495 of record JAAYFS010000054.1, read on the forward strand.
CGTCTCGGTCGGGAAGGCAACGCATTCCCCATCTTTAAGTAAATCTATTGCTTCTTGAAGTTGTTCTGGGATTTTTGGATCGAGGATTTTTGTTTTAACTAGGGTGTCCATTTAAACACCACCACTCTATCTAGTTTTGCATAATCTTGTTTTGTATAACACCATTGGTATCCTAGTTTTTCTCCATATTCTTTAAGAAAATCTGCTTGTTGATGGCCTATTTCAAAAGCGATGAATCCATCAGGTACTAAGTACTCTTGAGCTTGATCAAGGATGGCGCGATAAAAATTTAATCCATCTGAGCCACCATCTAGTGCAATTCGTGGTTCTTGTCTAACTTCGTCCTGAAGTTGGTCAATATCTGCGCTGGGAATATAGGGAGGGTTGGAACAAATGATGTTAAATGGTTGAAAATCATTGTGCTTTAGACGCGAAAAAAGGTCACTTTCAATGAAAGTGATTTTCTCCGCAACGTTCAATCTGTTCGCATTTTCCTGAGCAACACTTAAAGCATCATGGGAAATATCCGCAGCAACGACTGATATTTCCAAATCACTTAAGAATTTTGCTAGGCTAATGGCAATTACTCCGCTGCCCGTGCATAAATCCAAAATATGTACCTTAGAAGGAAAATTTGTCTTTGCAATATCCAAGACTGTTTCAACTAAAAGCTCGGTTTCGGGACGAGGAACCAGTACATTTTCATTAACCACAAAGTCTAGCGAGAGAAATTCTCTACTGCCCGTTAAATAGGATGTAGGCACACGTCGGCCCCTTAAGCCAATGAGACGACGGTAAGTATCGATCTCCTTGGTCGTTAAGGGGCGATCAAATTCAAGATACAGGTTTATTCTCTCGGTATCTAAGGCATGAGCCAATAAAAGCTCCGCGTCAAGTCTTGGATTAAGACATCCTTGTTTCTTTAAGTATTCTGTGCTTAAGTTAATAAGCTCCAAAACAGTACGAGGTTTTTCCATTCAATACTACTCCATTGATTTTAGTTGTTCTGCTTGGTCCGCCGTCACTAACGCCTCAATAATTTCCGTAATATCTCCTTCAAGAATTGCTTCTAAACGATACAAGGTTAGGCCGATCCTGTGATCGGTCACTCTTCCCTGTGGGAAGTTATAAGTGCGGATCCGTTCGCTTCTATCCCCCGTTCCAACCTGCGATTTACGTTGAGCAGCAAGTTCACGATTTTTCTCTTCTTGTGCTATATCATACAATCTAGCTCTAAGAATTCGCATCGCCTTTTCCCTGTTTTTATGCTGAGATTTTTCATCCTGACAACTTACAACCAGGCCTGAAGGAATATGGGTTATCCGCACGGCTGAATCGGTGGTATTCACACTTTGACCACCTGGACCTGAGGAGCGATAAACGTCAATTCGCAGATCATTTGGATCGATTTCGATTTCGATTTCTTCAGCTTCAGGTAGCACCGCAACTGTGGCGGTCGAGGTATGAATGCGGCCCCCAGATTCTGTGGTAGGAATCCGTTGGACACGATGCACTCCGCTTTCGTATTTTAGTCTGCTATACGCACCTTTACCCTCGATCATAAAAATCACTTCTTTAAAACCACCAAGTTCGGTAGCATTGCTACTCATCAATTCAACTCGCCAGTTATTGCTTTCGGCGAACCGTGAGTACATTCTAAACAGGTCACCTGCAAATAAGGCGGCTTCATCACCGCCTGTTCCAGCACGGATTTCAACGATTACGTTCTTATTATCATTCGGATCCTTTGGTATCAATAAAATTTTGATCTTGTTCTCTAATTCTTCCTGTTTATCTGTCAATTCGTCTATCTCATCATGAAGCATTTCTTTAAACTCAGGATCAAGTTTTTCCTCTAGCATTTCTTTTGCATCAGCCAGTTCCTGAACAACCTTTTTATATTCACGGTAGGGTACCATTATTTCTTCTAATTCAGAATGAGCTTTTGCATACTTTTGGAACTCTTTTTGATTGCTAATAACCTCTGGATCACTTAGTTTTTGGGTTATTTCCTCGTATTTTTGTTCAATAGCAGATAGTTTTTCTAACATTAATTCTCCCTTTCCCTCCTAAAGCTTAATTCGCCCTTCCTGGAAACTGGCGAATTTTTTGTTCCTCCGCATGCGCAGCATCTTCTGCCAAAACATCTTGCAGGGCCTTAAGTGCTACCTCGATCTGACTCTCATCTGGTTGACGGGTAGTTAGATATTGAAGACCTTTTCCAGGTAACGCAATGAGTTTAAAGATCGGATGACAATTTTCCTTTCCCGCTTGTTTTATAATCTCATAGGATACCCCTGCGACAATAGGCAAAATTGCGATATGAATCAGGATTCTTTGCAAAAACGGAGGTCTTCCAAAAAACGAAAAGATAAAAACGCTCGTAAAAAGCACAATCAGCAAGAAGTTTGTTCCACAACGAGCATGGATTCTGGAATGTTTCTTGATATTTTCGATCGTTAATTGATCGCCAGATTCATAACAATTAATTACTTTGTGTTCTGCACCATGATATTGGAACACGCGTTGAATATCTTTCATTAACGAGATTCCAAGGATGTATAATAAAAAGAAGCTAATCTTTATTAACCCTTCTACTAGATTTAAAAGAATGTTACTGCTAATAGCTGATTGCACAAATCGGAGAATAAATGCTGGTAACACTACAAATAGTCCAACAGTCAAAAGAAAAGCAAATCCAATCGTGAAAACGATTTCCTTGGTAGACAATTGTTCTTCCTCTTCACCAGCATATTCATTGGCCGAATAGGTAAGGCTTTGTAAACCGAGTACCATGGTCTCGATCAAAGCAACAGCTCCTCTAAGGATCGGTTTCTTTAGGATCGGAAAACGATCGGACCAAGGTTTTAACTCATCCTTCCGAACCACAACCTCATTAGTCATTTTGCGAACCGCTATCGCACTATAGCGCTTACCGCGCATCATTACTCCTTCTATAACTGCTTGACCACCGTAGTTAAACTTCTCCACTCGGTACACTTCCTCTCACTAACTGAGTGATTTCATTTATCTTTTCAACTGGAACTAAAGCGACTAAAACATCGCCAGGATAGATAATATCATGTCCATCTGGTGCAACAATATCTTTGGGAGATCGCAGAATCGATAGCACACTGACCTGGTATTTCGTTCGCAGACCGATATCGGCTAAAGAACGATAACAAAACTCTGATTCCTTATTAACCACCAAACGAGCAACGATGGTATCATCGGGGATATGAGTTACACTCTTAAAAGGTTGGAGACTCAAAGGCCGTTCATAGGCATCACTCTTATAAGTCCGATATCCTCGTGGCAAGCAGAGTCGCGTAATCACACCGATCACCACTCCAACTCCCCAACCAGATAATAAAGCCGCAAATGTCCCATAAAAAGTAGTTAGGGCTGCAATTCCAATCTCGGGAATTAACTGTTCAACCGAAGTTTGCAAACGGATAATCTGATCAAATACCGATAAACCACCAACTAAACCAACATAAGAGCTAATATTTCCGCGAGTCTGAGAACCGATATGGTACGAAAGCCCAACTGTCAGCACTGCTCCAAGAAAGAATGGAAATCCCAGTGAAGACATAGCACCAAAAATTATACCAATAATTAGACCCGTACTAAGGGTAATTGCTGTACCTGTTATGCGAGGGACTAATAATAAAATCAGGTCCTTCCAGTGTTTGATGCGCAAGGAAAACTTAGGCATAGCTACAATTACGTCGAAAGCAAGTTGAGCAATAAAAATTGAAACGAATGATGATGTAAGGCCTGGGACATCGATTATAATATAGTATGCCAAACCGACTGCAAAGGCTCTCATAAAAACAATAAGTCTAATTAGCCACCGCGATCCTTTGCTCACCCAAATCAACTCCCATTTGAAAAAAACACTCTAGCATGAACTAACTTCTTAACTTCTTTTTTGCCTTGTCCGTTTCCTTCTTCAAAACTTACCTTATTATTTCCCAGTTAATCAAGTATTTAGCTATCTCAGGGTTTACTCTCACGGTTAGAACAACACCATCTTGAGTGTACTCCTCGTTTGTAACTTCTGCTTTCTCTCGTAGGAAGCTAGCCTTCGCAAGCTGGTCAAATGGGAATAGATATTGACGAACGGAACTTTTCCTATTGAAGTACTCAAAAACAACTTCAGCGAGTAGATCAAGGTTCTGTCCAGTTAGAGCAGAAACACCAACACTGTCTTTAGTTACTACAACAGGTTCGGCAACTTTATCGATCTTATTATAAACACAGATTATATCTTGAGTAGCCCCTATTTCTTGCAGTACTTTTTCTACTGCTTCTTTCTGTTCTGCCATTTGTGGATGACTCGCATCAATTATATGTAATAGCAAGTCCGCTTGCAACACTTCTTCTAAAGTCGCTCTAAAGGCAGCTATTAATGTATGTGGCAAACGTCTTATAAACCCAACAGTATCTGTTAGATAAACCCAATTGTTATCTTTTAATTCCCAACGCCTGATCGTTGGATCTAAAGTTGCAAAAAGCTGATCTGCTACATAAACTTTTTCTCCTGTTAGTCTTGCTAGTAAGGATGACTTGCCAGCATTAGTGTAACCTACCAAGCTAACGAGCGGAGTTGCCTGACGGCGTCTACCAGTTCTATGAATAGCACGTACTTTTTCAATTTTCTCTAGTTCGTTCTCTAAATCAGCGATCCGACCGCGAATTCGTCGTCGATCCGTTTCAAGTTTGGTTTCTCCAGGACCTCTAGTACCGATTCCTCCACCAAGTCTGGAGAGCGCTTGCCCATGACCAACGAGGCGGGGTAGTAAGTATTTAAGCTGTGCAAGCTCAACCTGTAGCTTTCCTTCAGCAGATTGAGCGCGACTAGCAAAAATATCTAGGATGAGTTGAGTTCGATCTAGTACTGGAGCATCCATTAAGTCTGATAAATTTCCTTGTTGAGCTGGTGTAAGTTCATCATCAAAAATTACGATCGAGTCCTCCTCAAGTAGCTTCCCGATTTCAATCGCTTTTCCTTTTCCAATAAAGGTACCTGGGGCGGGCCGATCTCTTTTCTGAATAAAGGTGTCTATTACCTCAAGTCCCGCGTCAGTAGCTAGTTCGGCTAACTCTTCGAGTGATTCCTGTATTTGCCAATCAGTTTGTCTTGTTTGTAACGCAACCAAGCATGCTTTTGTCATAGGGCTTTCCCTCCCTTGTACTACTATTTTAAACCAATTTTGGACTGCCCGCTACCAAGCTTTCATTGATTATTATGAAGTGAAGGTGATTTTATTTTTGTTGTGGAAATATGTTAGTGAAATCTCTTGATGGAGGTGAGCAAATGAGTACTATCCTCCACGTGGATATGGATGCCTTTTTTGCGGCAGTTGAAATTCTGGATAACCCCGAGTACCAAGGTAAACCAGTGATTGTTGGTGGACGAAAAGATTCCAAACGAGGCGTCGTCTCGACGTGCTCCTACGAAGCTAGAGCCTATGGAGTTCATAGCGCAATGCCGATCCAACAAGCGGTAAAATTATGTCCAAACGCAATATTCATTCCAGGACGGATGAGGCGATACCAAGAAGTTTCACAAAAGATCCATGAGATATTTCCTCAGTTTTCCCCCATTGTTGAACCGCTTTCAATCGATGAAGCATTTCTGGACATGACTGGCTGTGAACATTTCTATAAAGATCTCTATGATATGGGTGCCATTTTAAAAAATCGGATCAAGTCGGAAGTAGGAATAACCGCCTCTGTGGGGATCGCACCTAATAAATTTTTAGCAAAACTCGCCTCAGGGTACAAAAAACCTGATGGATTAGTAGTACTTAAGCAGGAAGATGTACAATCCTTCCTCGCTGGTCTTCCTGTCGGTAAATTATGGGGTGTCGGCGATAAATCACAAATAATGCTAAGAAAACAAGGAATTTTAACCGTCAAGGATTTATTACAATACTCCGAAGAATGGCTTGTTAGTCAATTCGGTAATTTCGGTACCCATTTATACAAACTAGCACGGGGAATTGATGACCGCAAGGTGGAACCTTCCCATCAAGCCAAGTCGATTGGACAGGAAGTTACCTTTAACGAGGATTATGATGATCCAGAAATCTTAAAAACTGTAATTGCACAACTAACCGAAAAGGTTGGTTGGCGCTTACGCCATGGCAAAATGTATGCACGCACCGTTACCTTGAAAGTACGTTATTATGATTTTAAAACAATCACTAGAGCACATACCTTGCCACACGCCATTGATGACGATGATAGTATCTATAATACCGCGATCCACCTATTTAATACGGTAGAGTTAAAACCAATTAGGCTGATTGGAGTTACTGTTTCCAATCTAACAACTAGCAAACAGTTGTTTTTATTTGAGACTGAACAACGAAACTCTAAGCTAAGCGAAGTAATGGATAAGGTAAATAATAAATTCTCGAAAACCGCCATAACACGCGGACGGACAATTTTACCACAAAACAAAAGAGAGCGCTAGGCTCTCTTTTTACATTCATCCATTCTGTGCAAATTAGTTTAGAGCTTTTCTATCCTTAGGATATGGATATCTTTGCTTTTCAAACTCTGCACGAAGCTCTTTGTTAAGGATTCTTAAATATGTTCCTTTCATTCCTAAAGAACGAGATTCTACCACGTTAGCTGAAGCAAGTTTGCGTAAAGCGTTTACGATTACTGATCTGGTAATACCTGCTTCATCAGCAATTCGGCTTGCTACCAACAAACCTTCATCCCCATCAAGTTCGTCGAGGATATGTTGCATTGCCAATACCTCTGAATAAGAGAGACTCTTAATGGCAGAACGAGCAATTCTCGTTTCTTGCATTTCGTCCTCTTCCTCTTCGGAAATGACATAAGAAATAGCCATACCGATTGCGGTAGCGGCTATCTCAGCTATTACAAAATCATCATCGCTGAAAGTTCCATCTTGACGAACAAAAATCAATGATGCAACTCTACGGCTTGCCCCTACCACAGGCGCACAAAGAATCGCTTCACCATTATCTCCTTGAATAATGGATGAAGCTCCGATTTTAAGTAATGTGCTGTGAAGTTCTTCATCGACTTCGCCTGTTGCCAACCATTCTTGGTCGAATGGTGTGTTCTCATAACCTTCTTCTAATGCATACCCTAGGAGCTTGCCTCTCCTATTGATGAGGTACACGTTAGAATTATCCATGCCTTTGCGCACTGCTGCACAGAAATCATCAAACTCGACCTTGTTACCCTCTTGTTGTAACAATTGGGTCAAGTCTTTCATGCGCTTAATTAGCATAAATAGTCTCCTCCCTCTCATGCGAAAAGTTCTAAAAAATTCAAATCAATACAATTATAACTACTATACAAATTGTTGTCAACATAGTTTTCGAGCATTTTTGTTAAAAACCCTTTAAACTAGATTTTATCAAAAAAATATAAACGATTCCAAAAGACAAAATCCTAACAAACCTCCCATAGTTTATCATTTATCGACAAAATTCGCAAGCAACTGTTACAATATTTTGAAGTTAGGTATCAGATAGATATTTCACTATATACCTGCGCTTTCAACATCTTCTTCTTTTAGTCGATAGATAATGAATTTTTCATAACCATCCTGAGCTCCTGGAACGCGGATTTTGTTAATTTTTCTAAACGGATATTGCCTGACAATCTCTTTGTACTCAGGCAAAGGATAATAAAGAATCAGGTCGACTGTTCGCGGTACCCTTTTCACGGAAGAAACAATGTTTTTGATAACTTTTGCAAAAACATTACTAGAGAATGGGTTGAAGAAATAAAAGCAATTGTCTTGTCGCTTAATTTCATAATGTTCCGCTAAACCATATTTTAACCAAATTGATGCAGGAATACGCTTATTTTTCAAACGATGGCTACGTTTGTTTTCAAGGGCTTCGGAATACGTTTTATCATGAGCTTCGATACCAAGAACTGGAACTTGGAAATGTCTATGAATGAAAAGAGCAACCCTACCTCTCCCACATCCAAAATCAACAACTCGATGGTGTTTCTTGATTTTGTATGATTTAAACAAGGTCTCCAACGCCTCATACGGAGTCGCTTCATAGCGATTGTAATGACGTTGACCCGACCACTCCCGTAATCCCGTAGTCTTGATTCCCAATTCTTTGTCATATCTTTTTGCACTCATCGAACTAACCCTTTCCAAAAATACTTTACTTTATCACGATCGTTAAATACTAAGTCTCTTGAAAGAAGGTGTTCATGCCGTGCAGACAGCATAAAACAACCCCGATGCAGTGGTTCTATCCACGAACGGGGTTTAGGTGCAGAAGCTTTCGGTTTATTTCTGATTGACAAACTCGCCGATTTTTCGATCCATGTTCGAGATATGTTTTGTGAGCCAATCGATCACCATTTTGTTTGCATTAATAATTACTGTTAAACTTCCACCTGAAGTCTCGTAATCATTGCGCAGCTTCTCTAGCTGAGCAATAAAGGCTGTGTGTGCCTTTTTTTGTTCACTATAACCTGGGTACTTAATGCTAAGCATGTAATTTTCTTCGTCTTCGAAATGTTTCTTGGTGTAAGAATCTAAAAACTCCAGTAGTTCCCCTATGTACTCTTTTGCCTGTCCTTTTTTTCCCGCCTCGAATAGCTTTTCAGCTCGTTCAAACCATTCCTTATGCTGCTCATCGATCATATTAATACCTACAGATAAAGATGGATGCCACGGCATAGGTTAGCCTCCTTTTAACGATCATTATGAACAAGATATGTAATTAAATATTATCATAAAACTAATAAATGTTCAATAATTATTCAACTTCGCTTGCGTTTACGATGGCGAGGCTTAGCCTGGCGTGGTTTTTTGGGCTTTGAATGCTCCTCTGTCAGTTTTACTGGTAAGGTACTCGGTTCTTTGGTAAGTAGTTTAAGAGCAGTCGCAAGGAGAGTCACAGAATCATGATCCTCTAGAAGGTTTTCAGCAATTGCCTTGTATGTGGAAGATACAGGCTCATTAGTGGCTTTAAGAACTCGTTCTACCGTGATTCGCTGCTGTCCAGCTAAAGCATCTGTTAATGTAGGAATAGGATGCCGTAAAATCTTTCGCTGGGTGAGCTGCTCAATCACTCTAAGCTGTTCTTGTTCGCGGTGAGTAATAAACGTAAAAGCTGCACCCTTACGTCCCGCGCGTCCCGTTCGCCCAATACGGTGGACATAGCTTTCAGGATCTTGGGGAATGTCGTAATTAAACACATGGCTAACTCCCTCGATATCGAGTCCGCGAGCAGCCACGTCGGTTGCTACGAGTATTTCAATGTTTCCCGAACGAAACTGTTTCATCACCATGTTTCGCTGACCTTGGTTGAGATCACCATGGATCGCTCCCGCAGAATAACCTCTGTGATTTAAAGCTTGGTTAAGCTCATCGACGCGTTTTTTGGTTCTCGCAAAGACAATTGCTCCTTCTGGGGAATGGAGATCCAAAAAGTTACACAAGGTATCAAATTTCTTTCTCTCTGGAACCTCAAGATAATATTGCTCGATACTAGGTACTGTAATATTTCGTTGCGAAGCCTTGATTAAAATAGGCTCGTGCATGAATTGCTTTAAAAGATTTTCTACAGCTTTGGTGATCGAAGCGGAAAATAACAAAGTTTGCCTATCCTTAGGTATTTCTCCAAGAATGAATTTGATATCATCAATAAACCCCATATTAAGCATTTCATCTGCTTCATCTAGTACTACAATAGAAATATTATCGAGACGGACGGTGCGGCGACGCATATGATCCATCAACCGTCCAGGGGTCCCTACGACTATATGCGGACGGCTTTTAAGTAGTTTAATTTGCCTCATAATATCTTGACCACCATAGATAGGTAAGGTTCGAACCTTTTTGTATTCACCGATTTTATTTAGTTCCTCCGCAACCTGAATTGCAAGTTCGCGGGTCGGGACGATAACCAAACCCTGAATATGGTCACTATCTTTTGTGATTTTCTCGATAATTGGTAATCCAAAAGCAGCGGTTTTTCCAGTTCCAGTAGGTGCTTGCCCGACTACATCGCTACCAGCAAGAGCAAGCGGGATCGCCTTTTCTTGGATTGGAGTGGGTTCCTCAAAACCTAGCCCGTATATCGCTTGAAGCGATTCGAGGCTTAATCCTAGTTTTTCAAATGCAGACATAAATTTTTCCTCTTTTCCTAATTAGTTTCCCTCCATCCATTAAAATATGGTTTCTCATCTCGACGGTTGAAGGTGGTGATTCCTTAAACAATATTTACTAAAATAAATTATACCACTTTACGAGTTTCTAATACGTTAGATAACATTTCTTCGCAGATCCCTTTTTTGGCATCATGTCAGGCAAATGACAGCCACAAATGGTAGCGATAAATAACGATTATTTTTCAGCTATTTCCACTTCTTTACCATTTGAACGCTGCCAATGATTCACCGCACTTATTCCTAGCGCCACAAGAATCAAAGCGACCAAGATGGTCATGGTAAATTGCTCATCAGGTAATAGCATGGTTGATAAAATCGCACCAGAAATTGGAATAAAGAAACGATAGATCGTTACCTCACCCGCTTTATTATACTTTAATAAAGTATACCAAATGGAAAACGCCGCAGCAGACAAGAACGCCGAATAGATGAACAAAATCCAAAATAGCGGAGTAGTACGTAGACTTCCTTCCAAAAGTGCTGGAATTCCAAGTACGATCAATAGCAATGAACCAAGCGTTAATTGATAAGCATTAACGGTGACAGGATTGAGGCTCCTTCCAAGGCTTTTTGCCCAGAAGGTGCCAATCGCACTTGTTAAACCAGCAAACACTAGAAAACCTTCTCCTCGAAAACTAAACTCCCACCCGATCGAGGTACTTGGTTGCCAATTAACTAGTATAATCCCAGCGAATCCAGTAATAAGTCCGATCACCTTTCCGAAATTTAAGCGATCGTTAGTGTATATAAAATGCGCTAGCACCACAACTAAAAAATTGCCAATAGAATTAAGAATCGCACTCTTGATTCCACTAACCACCGCTACACCGTTGTAGAAGAAGTAATATTGTAAGCCAGTTTGCGCTAAACCCAACCAGAGTAGGGATTTTATGCTTGTCCGCGACATTTTTACAGGTTGACGTAGAACAAACTTTTGCATCGCAAAGACCATCAAGCCAGCGAGGAAAAACCTTGCCCCTGCAATTAACATCCGTGCCGACACATCCGATGTTGCGATTTGTAATTCCGCGTATGTAATCTTTAAAACTGGAAATGCACTGCCCCAAAGAATACAAGCGATGATCGCCATGAATGCTACAAAATATTTATTAGTCCAAATGGTGTTTTCGTTCACTTAATTCATCCCTTAATTATTTGATTTTTATGCTATGCAATTATAGCATAGTCTATCTTGCTAATCTTATCAAACAAAATTAATACTTAAAACTTGATTTCTGCTTGAAACTCGATCTAAATTCACCTTAATTTAAAGAAAAAAGCTGACTCTCCATAAGAGACTAGAGACTCAGCCTTTTAATCGGTAAAGCGAACCGCTTGGTTTTTAACTTGCAACACGAACTAAAGCCCCGCTAGGTTCTGGTAAATCGGAAATATCCAAATGATTCATGTGACAAAAGTATTGAAGTATTTCTTCAATAAACTCTCTTTGTTTAGGATCTTGTTTTAAATCCATGATATCTTTGATGATTTGAGCCATCCATTCATTTTCAAAATAGCGGTGTTTGCCACTATTCCAAGTGATGTTGTTTGGATATCTTTTGTTGTAATAGTAGTTCCAGAACAGCATCTTTTGAGATTCTTCATCCGAAAGACGAACCCTATACTCTGGATGCGCGGGAACATATCCATCTTCACATAGTTTTCCCACAAATGTCGGTTCTACAATAAAGAATCCAAGAATTCGACGTTGCTCTTCAGGCTCATCTTTTTCTCTTGCGGTGATCAGACAAGCGCTGTTGTGATGTAATCGCACTAAGCGATAAGGTTGTTCTTCGTTGTCACTGGTTTTTCTCAAGCCAGTAAATACCTTCCACTCAGAAAAAATCTTATCCTCTTCTCCTTCTTCACACCAAAAGACAGCTTGCGAAGCAGGCGAAAAGGTATGAGATTTCATTAGCTTTTCTCGCTCTAACATCAGCTGGCGTCTTTCTTCTTCTTTAATTCTTATCTTCTCTTCTTCTAATTGTTGCTTAAGCCGTTCGTTCTCCACTTTCTGTTTGAGATTACTCACTTGAGTTGATAGTTCAGGATCAGTAAGTTTTAGAAATGTGCCAAAAGCATCTGGAAACACGAATCTTTTGTTTCCACATGGGAAACACACATCCACATATGATCCATCGAGTTGAACTATCCTACCTTCACCAAAAGTTTTATGCACCACTTGTGCGTTTTTTAATTCCATTTGTGTGCTTCCACCCCTTTTCAGAACAATTATACCACAAAAGGGATAGAATTTCAAATTTCCTATTGACAACGTTTTAGACCCATTGTAAAATAATTGTTTATGTTATCAAGGCAAAGTAGTGCCAATTTCTGCATTAGTAGGAAATAACCTCGTTAAGATCTAATTTACTTAATAAGAATAGGTCTTATTAAAGCGAGGTCATTATATGAAACGTGTTTTTCGACTAGCGTCGATCCTAATAATTACGTTAATGTTTGTAGGTTGCTTCAATACCGTGGAACCACTAAAACATACCTTAATAGTCTCAATCCAAGGAGAAGGATTTGTGGATCCAACTCCAGGAACATATCAATTTGATAAAGAAACTCTTATTAACATAAGTGCAACTGCATCTGATGATTGGGTGTTTAGTCATTGGATTGGACCCGTGGCTGATACTACTGCGAACGAGACTACCGTATTAGTAGAACAAGAGACTTCTGTAATTGCTGTATTTGCACAAAATTCTTTAACGATCCAAACTGGTCCAGGAGGATTAATCACTCGCCGAATAGATGGTTCACGACCAGCTTCAAGATCTGAAAAAGATATTCAATATATCACGATCCATGCAATGAGTGATGCCTTGGAAAACCCTACTAATCCTTACAATATGAATCGCATTCGCTATATTTTTGATCAATACAAGGTAGAAGCGCATTACGTTATTGACCGGCGGGGTACAGTATACCAATTCGTAGATGATCGTTTTGTGGCCCGTCATGCGGGTGTTGGGCGCTGGAACAATGATCCGAAGCTTACGAATAATATGAACCGATTCTCGATTGGAATTGAACTTTTGGGAATTGGTGCGGATCATGAAATGCTTCCCGTTATCGGAGCGGCCAATAACTTGGTTAGCGATATCGATCGAGGTTTCACCGATGAACAGTATCAGTCTATCGGAATGTTGGTTGATCAACTTATGGATCGTTATCAGATTCCAAAGCATAACATTCTTGGGCATGATGATTATGATCCAGAGCGGAAATGGGATCCAGGAGTGCTTTTTGATTGGAGTAGGTTGGAGTAAAAGAGCCGAGGGCGGAAACGAAAATTGGATTTAGCTTTAAGAAGTTTTTCTAAAAAGCTAGTTAGAGGCCTGCTTTGAGGTGCCATTTTTTGTTCACATTATAATTGACACTGTTTTTCGTTCGTGTTAACATTATATTGTCAATGCCGAAGTGGCGGAATTGGCAGACGCGCTGCGTTCAGGGCGCAGTGGGAGTACTCCTGTGTGGGTTCATATCCCACCTTCGGCACCATAAAGAAATGTACCCCAGCTGAGCTGGGGTTTTGTTGTTTTCCGAGGTGAATTGCCCATCAGTTGCCCATCAGCAGATATTTTGGCTGAGATTCGCAAACGGCTTGTACGGCTTTATTAATGTCAAAAGGGATTCAGAACGAGAAAGGCTTACATTTGAGTTACTCGATCGAAATACTTAATCATGTCTTGCCAAACCCAACGGACCTCCATTGGAAGAGTAAAGGTTCGGTTCTTTTCCCCAACAAAAC